>CASBPW010000243.1 GCA_949127685.1 Candidatus Sivonenia alaskensis PMM_0068
GAGGTCGTTCAAACGTTCATGCCTCCAGAGCGCGGTTTCAAGAACGTAGACAGCACGCAGATCGTCGCGATGTTGATGATTCACTTCACCACAACCCTGACCTGGATGAAGTCAGTAGCTTAAAGCGGGAAATAACTTTGCCATTTTGAGACCCAGTGCTGGGCTTCTGACATTCCTTCTGCTGGAAACATTGGCAAAAAGTCTTTATCAGTGGAGGGCTGATAGGGACCTTCTTTGAGCTCGAACATCACGGTATTGGGCTCTAGGGCTATCAAGGTATGAAAGTTACCCTCTGCCAGTTCAACGCCACGGGTCGGGCCTTGGGCCTCGATACGCTCTGTATGAATCACCTGTCCTTGTTCATCCAGAATAAGCATTCCTAAAACGCCCTGTAACACCAAAAAAAACTCAAAGCCATTCCCGTCAGGGGCACGTAGATGGCGATGGGGGCGGACATAGGTGCCCGGCTGAAGCGCGTTGAGAAACCGCTGCACTTTTTCTGGCGCTTCATGGAAGTCATGGTTTTGACGTAATCGAGGGCGGCTTTGTGCTTTTTCGGCCACAGCATCCAGTAATTCCTGATTTAAGCGCTTGATCGGTGGAGTCTCCACGCTAGGCCTCCCGTGATTTCTTTTGGTTCTTCTCTGGTTCTAGAATAAGGCTTTCAAGGTGATGTATGGCATAATGTATACATTGCTTTTCAGTAAAATCCATAGTGACTAAAGTCCGCAAGCAAGTTTACATCGAGCCTCGTCAAGAGCTATTACTCAAAGAGATAGCCCAAAAAACAGGGATTAGCGAAGCTGAAATTATTCGCCAAGCGATTGACCAACATATTGCATACACGGTGGCTCCCAAAACCAACCTCGACGCATGGGAAGAAGAAAAAGCATTCATTGAGAGCACCAAAAAGCGGGCAGCCCTGCCCGGAGGACGGGATTGGAAGAGGGAAGATCTCTATGAGCGGTAGGGTTCTGCTCGATACGAATGTACTCGTTTACTTATACGACCCCGTAGACACGGCGAAACAGGACCGAGCCATTGAGATAGTGAATAAGCTGGTTCGCAGCGCCCGTGCGGTGATTAGTACGCAAGTGCTAGGTGAGTTCTTTGCGGCCACAACTCGCTCTCGGCGTCCTATCCTCCGTCCTGCCGAGGCCATAGCCTCCATACGCAACTATTTGGCAGTCTGTGAAGTGCTCGATGTGACGCGACTGATTACCCTCGAAGCACTGCGCGGCGTTGAAACCTATAGCTTCGGATTTTGGGATGCTCAATTATGGGCTACGGCCCGGCTGAACCAAATCTCAGAAATATACAGCGAAGACTTCAACGTTGGAGCCGTTATTGAAGGCGTACGTTTTACCAATCCCCTGTTGGAAGACTTTCACATCTAGGCAAGCGTTTCCAGGGCTTCTGGTTCAAAGGCTCGGTCCTCATTAAAAAGCCAGCAGGTTAGGTCCTTAGAAGCTCCTTGCTCAATGGCGACGATGATGTGGGAATAGCCAGAAAAAGTAGCCGTATCTAAATCAAAGGGAGAGGGACGGGCTGGATGGTCAGGATGGGAATGATAGTTGCCGATGATATCGAGATTCTTCTGACGGGCATACTTCTGGCCTTCTAGATAGTCCTGGGGACTGATCAAAAATCGTCGTTCTGAGCCTTGGGCATCAGCGCCGATGCTTTCTTTAACTTCCAGTTCTCCATCCCAACTATTGTCCACCCGCCACAATTCATGAACAGTTTTATCATCTCCTTTGAACGTCCCCAGCATCAGTCCACAGCATTCTCTGGGGTAGGTCTGTTCTCCGTGCCTACGGATAGCTTCTAGATGGCTGGTCTGTAGATAAAGGGTCATGGTCCGTCGCTTTCGTTTAATCGTTACGCCTATAAGTTAAGCACTTACCGCGTTAACTACCGCCTACCAAGACATTACGAATGCGGAGACTTGGACCGGCACAACCTACCGCCAGGCCATTTTGTCCACCTTTACCACAACCACCCGATTCATCCCAGTAGAAATCGTTGCCAAGACCTTCGATGTCTGAAAGGGTTTGGAACACGTTTCCCGACAGATTTACATCCCGCACCTGTTCGCACAATTGGCCCTTACGGACCATCCAGGCTTCTCCCGCCGCAAAAGTAAACATCTCACCGTTGGTCATGCCCCCTAACCAATTGCGGCAGTAAAGCCCTTCTTTCAGGTCACTCAAGAGAGACTCTACGGAACTATCGCCCCGTTCAATCCAGGTATTGGTCATTCGCACAATCGGCGTGTGGTGGTAATCCAGAGCACGGGCATTGCCGGTAGGGTGCTCACCAAGTTTGCCTGCGGTCTCCCGAGAATGCAATCTGCCAACCAGTTCGCCTTCATGAATCAGGGTCGTCGTTGTCGCTGGAACGCCCTCGTCATCGTAGCGGTAAGACCCGCGATGGCCGGTCGCTAGGGCTCCATCTTTAATGTTCAAAGTTTTGGGTCCAAACCGACGGCCTAGGGTCATCACTTCCAGTAGGTCAGGATTTTCATAGGCCATATCTGCTTCTGAAAGATGTCCAAAGGCTTCATGGACAAACAGTCCAGAGAGAATCGGGTCAATTACCACGGTGTAGTTGCCACCCACCGCAGGAGACAAAGATAGAGCCGTCACCGCCCGTTCTGCTGCTGCCTTCACCCGTTCATCCAGTCCTTCCAGGTCTTCATAGCCTTGGCGGGAACCATGAGTTTCGCGGCCCGTTTGTACGGTCTCTCCATCGCGGGCCGTGGCCGAAAACCGCATTTCCAAATCCACCCACTCTTGCTCGATAAAGGTTCCTTCGGAGGTAGCAAGGGTCACATGCTGATAGGTATCGCCATAACGCGCCACGGTTGAAGTGATCCGGGGATCATAGTGGCGCAAAAGTTCGTTGTAGTGATGGACCAAAGATTTTTTACGAGAAAGCGGGATCGTGCGCGGGTCCGCACCCTTTAGCGCTAACGCCACTCGGTCCACGATCGGCTCTACGGGAGCTAGTTCCGTGACATCGGTTCCGGTCAATCGAGCACTGGTAATCGCTTCTAGAAGCCGTTCTTCCAACTTGTCCAGACGATTAAAACTGGCAAATCCCCAGGCTCCCTTGTGACAGACCCGCACATTTCCTCCCACGGACAGAGATTGGCTGAGGGTATCGAGGATTTCTCCTCTTAGAACAATATCGGTTCCCTCCGACTGCTCTAAGCGAATTTGGATGAAATCCACTTGATGGCGATGTTTTTGGATCAGGCTTTGCAGGTCTAGGGCCATAGGAGTAAATCAAAAGCTACTTCTAGCCTAACGCCTGGGATATCAGGAATCACAAGTAGCCCCCGCTGCACCTATGCATCAAACCTCTTTCGGAATCAGATTGAAAACCGTCAGCTCCGGGGGACAGTAGAACGAAATGCCCTTGAAGCGGCCTAAACCGGAATTTACATAGAGACGGGAGCCATCTGGGCGGTCATAGAA
>CASBPW010000244.1 GCA_949127685.1 Candidatus Sivonenia alaskensis PMM_0068
ACCCTGCGCCTATTGGCAGAAGAGCAGCCCCAGACGCTAGAACAACTCCCTCAAATTAAAGGCTTAGGACCGAAAAAAATTGAACAATTCGGACAGGAACTGCTAGCCATTCTGAGCGCAGAAGACTTTGAGCAAGTAGAAAACGAAGAAGCAGGCCTCCCAGCCCTAGACGCAATTCAGCCTGGAAAGCGTAGAGAAGAGAGTAGAGAAAAGATTAAGGAGGTTGCCCCGCCACCGTACGATGGACTTCCCCAAAATAAACCCGTCCCTCGAGCCGTCGGTCTCGCCATTCTTCAAGCGGTCGCCGAGAAAAGTCAGTCGCGGACTATTTTATGCCGCAACGTACGCCGGGCAAAACCCTGCTCAACTCTTCCAGAAGATGACGTCTACGACTATATCCATCTGATGATAGCCAAGGGCTATCTAGATCTGGACGAAGATACGTTAGTGCTGACAGAAGAAGGGTACCAAGTCCTTGGAATCATCCCTCCAGAACTAGAGCTGACCCAAGATGATTGTCTGCTCGCTTTGGAACAGATGGCCCAAGGAGGAGCGGTTCCCCCAAGGAAGGTGTTAGAGATTTTGCTGGCTTCTTCTAGGGAACTTACCGGCGAGGAATGTCACACCCTTATTGAAGGATTAGCCCATCATCGAGTTTTAGCCCCCCTCCATCATTGGTTGGCAAAAGAATCTCAGCCTCAAATCCTCCAAGCTTTAATCACCGCTCTGGGAACTTTAGGGGAAGGAGAACGGCTCTTGTCTTTGTTACAGCATGTAAACCCTGCGATACGCTTACACACCGTCCGCACCTTAAGTAAATCAAACCAGACAAGATTCTTAACAAAAGCCATAGGAAGCGAAACTGATCCCCCAGTCCTAAGAGCCTACCGAATAGCCTTAAAAAAGCGCTAATCACTCCTGTACAAATCTTATTAACTGAAGGCTATAAGTACATTGAAAACGCTTATATAGTGGTTTAGCTTATAGATAATAAACCCGCTCCTAATCACGATTATGACCATGGTTATCTTACTTTATGGTGCTGCTACCCTATTTTTGGCGGTAGGTATAGGGTTTCTATTGACGCGCACAGTCCGCATTTTTTCTGGATCCCTTAGCCGTACTGACTATCCGGAGCCACCCGCCCCTGTCAGTATGGTTCGGCCACTCCAAAGTCGAGAAGAAGTGATTGCGATGCTCGAACGTCAATTCCGAAATAGCCCTTCTACGGATCCTAAGGACCGTAGATAATGCGGCCAGCACTTGATCCCCTAACTTTCCCCGACGCAGCCTTTCAAGGTGACACTCTGGTCGTGACGGTTAAAGGCCGTAATTTGGCGAATATTCATACCGCCCATGTCCGCCCCGCTAAGGGTATGGCGATCTCCTTGGGAGACCCTTTAGGCAAGAGCAAGCAGCCGATCAAGACAGGCCCGGACGAATTAACCCTAACCCTTGAAATAGACCGCTTGGCCCCACCGGGCGAGAAGTGGCTGTGGGTCGAGTCTGAGCATGGCAATAGCCCTCAGCTGATGTTGACGGTAATGTTGCTGTAGCGGTCCTTAAACCTTTCTTTTGAAAGAGTCATAGAAAGTCCTCACTTCATCACTGTCTAAATCCTTGGCTTCTTTAACGGTGTAGATAATTTGGTAAAGCTTATTTTTATCTAGGATGTAGTCTACACGGCCATAGAATTTTCCATTCTCGCGGGTGCCTTCCACCCGTAAACTCTGATGTTTTTCGCCGCCTTGAGAAGGGAGGTCTTCTTGAGAAGTGATCTGTCCTCCATTTTTCTTGACTCGTTCTACCAAGACCTTAAACAAGTCAGTAGCAGACTTATTTTTGAGTATTTTTGTGTTAGAAAGGTCTGACATGATTATGGTAACGAGGCTGACTCCTCTAGCCAGTCGGGTCGCATTGAACGTACTAGAAACTACGGACTCTTCACCAAAATCAATGAGAGAATCAGTCTTAGGAACCAGACGAAATCCGGCTGGATAAACCAGGATAAAATCAGAGCCTTCTGGGGAAACCATCTTTGATTCCACGGGGACAAGACCTGAAAGGGCACCACAACCCACACACATCAGTAAGGTCATTCCACTCAAAACAGTCCCTAATTGGCAAAAAAATGCTCGCTTCTGGTTCTTATTCCTCTTCATATTCCCTCTAGCTCCCACTTTTCTATGGTCCCAGAACCCGATGACAGAAGCCTATCACGCATCCTCCGCTGAATTTACGCCTATCCCTCAGGCCCCTAAGGGCTTCAAATCCGGCTTTGTCGGCATTGTGGGCAGACCGAATGTGGGAAAGTCCACGTTGATGAACCGCTTAATCGGAGAGAAAGTAGCAATCACCTCGCCAGTGGCTCAGACCACCCGTAATCGCTTGCAGGGAGTCCTCACTACGCCCAATGCCCAAATCATCTTTGTGGACACGCCAGGGATTCACAAACCCCATCATCTTTTGGGTGAAGTCCTTGTCTTCAATGCCCAGCAAGTCATGAATAGTGTGGACCTGTTGTTATTCATTGTCGATAGTACCGAACCACCAGGTCCCGGCGACCAGTTTATTGCCGAACAACTCCAACAGACCTCCGTTCCTGTCCTGATTATTGCCAACAAAGTAGACCAGCGTTCTCCAAAACGAGCCCTGGACCTGCAACAGAGCTATCGAGAACTGCTAGAACCCTATCGAGAACCGATTCCAGTTTCCGCCCGAACAGGCAAAGGCATGGAGAAGTTACTCACGGCCATTGGGAACCGCTTACCAAAAGGCCCCTATTACTATCCACCGGACTATCTCACCGACCAGCCGGAACGCTTCATCTGTGCGGAACTGATTCGTGAACAAGTGCTTTTGCTGACGGAACAAGAAATTCCCCACTCAGTGGCTGTAGTCATCGAATCGATGAAAGTCCGGCCTGCGCACACCCGCAAAAATTCCCCGATGATTACCCATATCCAAGCAACTATTCATGTCGAGCGGGATTCCCAGAAAGGGATCTTGATTGGCAAAGAGGGCCGGATGCTCAAAGAGATTGGCACCCAGTCTCGCAAACGCATGGAAAAGTTACTGGACGGCTCGATATTTCTAGAACTCTTCGTCAAGGTAAATCCCCGCTGGCGTTCTTCTAATGCGGCCTTGAAAGAATTTGGATATCAGAAAGAGCGCTAGGCTTTTAGCTTTGCCAATTTTGTGACTTTGGTGCCTTGGTAGTAGTGGGTCAGAATATTGCGGTATTTCCAGCCAGAAGCCGCCAGAGACTGTGCTCCCCACTGACTCATGCCATAGCCATGGCCCCAGCCTTTTCCTGCGAAGGTGAAGCTGGTGGCAGGGGTTTGATCTGCCCCGATCATCACTGCGCCCAGAGAGGGCGGGCGGACGGCTGCTACTTGGAAGCGACCGCTGAGTAAATTCAGCCCAATACGCACGGGGTCGGCATCAATGATTTTAGTACCGTTGGTGCCCACTATTTTTAGAGAGTCTGCACGCCCAGCGGCACTGATTTTGTCCGGGGTTACTTGTAAGAGCTCTCCCAATCCTGCCGTCCAAGGTTGTAACTGCTCCGGAGTGACGGAGACCTGCCAGCGGTAGTTGGGAGCATCTTGGTCATAATCTTTTACACTGCGCAGATAGCTACGTCCTCCGTTATCGGTCTGTCCACCCGAGGAAGCATGGTAGAGCGCTTCGACGAGCTTGCCTCGGTAGGTAATGACTTCACCCTGAGTTGTATCTACGGCTTGAATTGATTTTTGACTTTCTCCCTTGACTCCCCCATATACTTGCCAGGCTGCTGTGTCGCCAAGGTCGTAGGGCTTATCCTGACGATATTTCTGCCGATAGAGAGCATAGCTGCGAGCGGCTACAGCTTGGGCTTTGATCGCTTCTAAGGACCAACTACGGGGCATTTCCGAGGTAGCTACGCCGTAGAGATATTCTTCCATGGGGAGTTGATTTACGGCCAAAAGACCATCAAGAGAGGATTTGACTTCAACCGCTCCTCGAAACCACTGCTTATCGATATAGACTAAGCCGCTCTTTGTCTGTGGAGTGACACGGACGCCACTAACTTTAATATCACCAATCTGAATACCTCCACCCTTTCCCTGGCGAGTCAAGAGAGGCTCTAGAGGGTCCAAAGAACCCAAAATTTGCCCCCCAGAGGCCGTGACTAGCGCTTCAACAGAGCTTCCAATCACGATTTGGTGGTCCCCTTCGGCAATCGCTACTCGGACATCGGTAGCCCAAACAGCAGGAGCTGCAACAAGAGGCAGAAGAGGCAACAGAAGAGCGAGAAGTACTCGTTTCATAGCAAAACCAAAGATGAAACAATAAACAGGCATTCAAAAAAAACGGTTGGGTCGTTAGGAAAAGACCTCACGTTGGCATCCTATATATATTTCTTCGACAGTTTACCCTATAGTTCTGTTAAACCGCTGTATACCAGCCGACAGGATAGCTAGGGACAAATCCCTCTAGAAGCGGGTTTCGAACTCTATAGAACCACTTAAATTGTATTTGTTTGTATCTGTATCGTTTGTAGTATTTACGAAGGGACTGCCGCCTAGACGCAGAATTATCTGGTCGTTGACTCGGTATTGGATGTTAAACCGGGTTGGTTGGTTGGGATCGGTGAGGTTTTGGGTCAGGCCGACCGCGAAATTATTGCTAAGGTCTTTAGCTACTGCTAAACCCATCCCCAACCGAAAAGCACCAGGAATTGCGGGGTCTGTTTGGCTTAGGGTATTGATTTGGAATTCATCGAGGGCTAGATTTTGCTGAAAGAAATCTTCGATGGGAGAAACTAAGGCCGAGCCTGCCAAAGCATAGATCCCCACCCCTAATTGGCCTCCTAGATTGCCCCCCATCAGGGCGATGATTTCACCCTGAGTGCGGGGAGGAGAGCTACTCAGTTCCGTCTTGAATTTAGAAGCTCTTCCTGAAACTGCTGCTGTGATGCGTATGGTCCTTTGCGCGCCTGTAGTGAAGGTAGATTGTAAAACTACAGGGTCGGTGGGGTTAATGACGGGTTTTTGGGAGATGGGCAAGGTCACATCCTGGGCGCGGCCTGTGACCCGGATGTCTAGGTCTGGGTCGAGTCCTTGCGCTGGTATAAAACGAGCTACATTATTGCGACCTCGTTCCAGATAAAACGGAGTGGAAAAGAGGTTCAGCCGACCGGATAGAAACTGAACGTCTCCCTCCGCTTTCGGTTCAGCCAAGGTTCCAGACAATACAAGGTTGCCTTTGGTCAGGAAGCGGAGTATGGGCCGCCGTACCAAGTAAATATCCTGTCCAAGTACTACGTTCAAATCTTGCAGTTTGGGACTGCCAATCTGCTCAACCCCTGCAGTCGTTTCCAGACTGGCCGCCGCCTCTGGAGGTTTGTCCGTCGGTAAGCCGAGGTTGCCTCTAGAAAGCGTAACTACACCACTTACCGCAGGAGCGAGGAAAGAACCTTTGAGTAGAAATTTTCCATCTAGTTCTCCTTCGTAGAGCGGTGCAAGAGCTAATTGCACATCCTTTAAGTCCAATTGCAGGGGGTCCTCTACCACAACCTTCTGATTGAGGGCGACAATTCCTTGCCCCTCGAATTTGCCTTTGCTAAATTGTCCCGCTAAGGTCTTGACCACGGCTTTATCGCCCACAAAGTCAATCCGGCCCGATAGATTCTTAATCGGTTCTTTCAGACCCGTGACATTGACTTGACTCTCTTCGAAGGTGAGGTTGCCATTCAGCTGTAGGGCTGTCAAATTCCCCCCTACGGTGACATCTAGGCTGCTTTTACCCTGTTGCCATTGGATCTGGTCGGTAAAGAGATTGAGTAGGGCAAGGCCATTATTTTGCAGTTTGAGATTGAGGCTAAAGGTCTTATCCTCTGGTTGCTCGAAAAGGGTAAGCGGGAAACTCCCTTTGATCTGGGCTGGGTCTATTGCGCCTTTGGCATTACTAGTCCTCTCGGTGGCCAACTGAAAATCATCAATAGTTACCCGTCCCCGACGGTAGCTGATTTGACCAGAAGCTTGTTTTAGAGGAGCTCGATTGAGCATTCCTTGTTCCACGGCAAAGGCTCCTGCTACTTCAGGATGATTCAAAGTTCCGTCAAGCGTTCCTTCTATGGTGAGGTCTCCTTGAACCTGGAGGTTAGGGGGCAAGAAGGGTTGGACTAAACTTAGAGGGAACTGCTTGAGCTGAAATATGCCATCAGGGACTTTGTCTTGCTTGGGATTGGGTGCTAGATTCAATACCCCTACATAGGTAGCTTCCCGAAGTTTGTCGGCGACCTGTTTACGGGCGGCAAAGGAGTCTACTCGGATCTGTTGATTTTGGTAGGCGCCTTTCGCTTCCACGGTGTCGAGATGGTACTTTCCCCATTGCCAGGTTTGCCCCGTGATATCCACGGCCAGTTGAGGATTGTCTAGGGCCGGGCGTTCTAAGCGGAACGTAGGTATTTTGAGGGATAGGGTGCCTTGAAAGTCGCCTTTCAGACTTTGTAAGGAGCTAGGGAAGGGTGATTGATTTATCGTGGCCAGTTCTGCTTGTTCACTCTGAAATTCGGTAAATTTCTGGAGTTGCGCCGCCAAAGAACGGTCCCCGGTTGTGATTTCCACGGCCCCAATCGCATCGGCAGGGACAGCGGGTAAGGGCAACAGACTTTGATTGAGAATATCTTGCCACGTGCGCCAGCCAAAGGTCCGCACTAGGCTTTCCAAGGTGCCGTTTCCTGTCTGTATAGAAGCCAACAATCCTGAACGCCTGCTGTAGTCCAACTCCAGGGTATAGAGGCTCTTTTCAAGGTTGAGTTGGGTATTGCCGATCTGTAGGCTGCCATCGGCAGGGACATAGACCAAGTTCCCTTTTAGTAAATCGATTTTGAGGGTGCGATAACGGCCGTCCTCTATAACAAAAATACCTTTGAGCCTTTTGGTTTGAAAGTCGTAGGCAAAGTCTCCCCCCAAAACGCCTCCTATCTGGAGGGTCCTTGAACTTAATCTTTCTAAGGCTAGACCTTTGAGGCTCAGGGCAAATTGGTTGGCTTGTTTATGGCCGATGATGGATGTATCTCCGGCCTGGGCCATGAGGTTTAATGGGTTGAATTGGCTATCGGTACTGAGTTTCAGTTGATCTTGATTGGCTCGCGCCCGTAGGTCTAGGGAGAAGCCAGCGGGATTGTAGGTGACCGGCCCTGATAGGGGTGCAAATTCAAAGGGTTCTACGGCAAGTCCTCGCACTGAGGCCTGACCGACAAAGTTTGGTTTTTGAGCAGTCCCCGTCAGCCGCCCCGTCAAGTCAGCCTGTCCTTGGACCGGACGGGGGAGCGGCAGCGGGACTTGGGCAAGGTTTACTTTATAGACTTGGAGGGTAAGATCTAACGCACCTTTGGGGTCTACGGTGCCTTGGGCAGTCAGTAAGCGGCCTAAGCGTGCCTGTTTCACTATGAGTTTGCGACCATCCCACCCAAAATTCAGGTCTAAGGGGTCTTTGATGGCTAGCGGGCCAAGGGTTCGTTTGTTTAGGAAAAGAGATATATCGCCTTCGGCCGTGAGTTGATCCAAAGGGCCTTGAGTTTGGATCTGACCATTGAGTGTCCCTTGCAAGTCAGGATTTTGAGCGGCAGGTATGAGACTTCCTAAAGCACTTACTTGAACAGCGTTGATGTTGGCGGTACCCCGCCATTGCTGCCCTCTTAGGACACCTGTAAGGTTAATCGTGCCGCCGCCTTTATTAAACCGTGCCTGATCAACCACCAATTGATTATCGCGCAGGGTCACTTGTCCCAGGCCAGGCCAAGTTCCTCCGATCAGTTTCCCCTGAATAACCGTTATCGGTTGAGTCCACGGTCCGCTGAGGCGGACTCGCGTGTCGATATTCCCTATGCCCAGACCTGCCGGCAAAGATTTGATGAGCTTGCTTTGAATGCCCCGCGCCGTAGCCTGGAAATCTAAGGTTTGGGTTTTAAGGTCTACCGAGCCACTGCCTAGGGCGGTCCCCCCTAATCCTTGGAGGTTGAAGCGGGGGAAACGAACGCGCTGGTCTGCCCTCACAGAAATTTCGGTGCTGAATCGCTGTACTGGGATATTGGCGATGCTTGCAGGACCAACCCCTTGGAATTTCCCTTGAAGAACAGGGCTGTTGAGAGGACCTATGACTTGGGCCGTTCCTTGCACTTTGCCTTGAACGGGGAAGGGTAAAGTCAAATTGAGGGTTTTTTGGACTGCTTCTAGGGTGGCCGGGACTGCCGTTAGGGAAAGAGCATACTTGCCCCGAGTGTCGATATCCCCATTTTTGAGTCCTGGCAGTATTTCTTGAATACCACCGTCCACTTTGGCTCTGATGCGCCCATACTGGCCTTCCGTTTTTTCAAAAGTGATACCGCCATCCTTGAAAATAAGGTTTCCTTGCGCTTTTTCAATCGGACGGGGTAGGGCCGGGATCACGACGAGGGTGTTTTCAAAGTTGAGGGCGCCTGTCCATTGGCTGGGGATTGGATTGCCTTGCCACTGGAGATTGACCTGCCCTGTGGCTTGTCCGTTGTCTATTTGCAGGGCCTGGACTGGTAAAAATAGTCGGGTGATCGGATTGAGCGGGATTTTATCGAGGTCTAAGCGAAGTTTCCCGTTGAGCGTGTTTAGGGCAACCTTACCCTCGGCTCGGATTTTTCCTTGCGTCGTCGTCTGCGGGCTGGAAACCTCCGCTTCTAGATTTCCGATGAGGTTCTGTTGGGATGGCCAGAGGGCTTCGCCTGCTATGTTTTGAAAAATCAGGGGCGCGCTGGCATGGGGATAGAGCGTCGCTTTGCTTTCGGACACCTGCACCTTTTCCAAAATGAAGGAGCTAGGGCCTGATTCAGTCGGCAGCAATTTTTCCAAGTCCCATTTCCCATCTGCATTCTGCCGAGCTGTTACAGCTGCTCTCGTGAGCCCAAGGGAGATTTTAGTTTTTTGCCCGGTGACTAGATCCAGGGGATTGAAATGTAGCTGAATTTTTTCTGCACTCCCCAAACCTTCAATCGAGCTGCTTCCTACCTCTATTTCCCAGGGTAAAAAGGTTTGAAGAGGACCGATGTTTACCTTCCGCTGCAAACTTTTGCTTAGATTCTCTTCCAGTTGAGGCAGGGCTGATTGCTCTATCCAGGAACGTCCTACCATATTTAGCCCAATAATCAAAGCGCCAAAGGCGACTCCTCCTATTCCCAAACCCAGCGCTGTGCGCCGTAGGAGTTTCCAGGGAAGAGAAGAAGAAGTCACTGATTTCCTATGATGAGCTGCAAAAGGTTAGAGCTATCTAAGACTATCTAACTACCTTACTATGTTCAATCTATGTTCAGTTGAGACGCCTCAATCGATAAAAGTATCCTGTAAATGGGATCTGAAAGGGTAAGAAAGGTAAACAACCAGGGAAATCTTTGCCCCGTTCTGCCAGCCGATATCCTGAACTATTAATCAGTTCTTCAAAGAGAGGAGTGCTTAGGAGGCCAAAGGGGAGCGTTTTCAGTCCCAAAAGCCCCAATAGACGGTCAGCATTTTTGAGGTCACTTTCTTTCGGTTGACTGTTTTGGGGTTCTAACCCCGTTGTGAATAGAAACTGTCCGTTTGGCTTTAGCAGTGAGGTCACGATCGGGAAATATTCACGCAAGGTTAGTTGTGGCAAATGCTGAAAGAGATCCACGGCAATGCAGCAATCAAAGGACCCCGGTTCGCAGGGAATGACCGGACGTTTGAGATGAATCAAACGCACGTGGGCAATTCCTTTGAGGCGGATCTGAGCTTGCTTAAGCATTTCCAAAGAAATATCTGCGAGGGTGTATTGGGCTACTTGCGGGGCTAAATATTTAGCGATACGCCCCATACCCCCTCCTAGGTCTAGTACGTGGCTGTTCGCATCCAGTTTGAGGTGCTTGACTAAATAGGCTGTGATCCTGCGGGCATCCTCTTCAAAGAGGCCCTGATTGTGAAAACAGAATAAATCAGAGCTCGTGATCGGGTCATGCAGTGCGTTGGCATCCCACAACTCGGTCATCTTGCTCCATTGTTCTGTTTCTGGGATTTGGTCGATGAGCAGAATAGAACTCATTAAGCTTCTGTGAAATAGGGCTATCGGCCGGATTATATCAGTGTATTCTTGGCTGCATCACTAAAGTGATTCTACTGGGTACTATGAGGTAGTCTAAATAAATGAAGATAGATTTTAGCTAATTTCCCAAACTGGCCCTTCTAAAATTGTGAGGCGGAGTTCCTATGACCCAAGCTCTTGAAATGATTGAGAAGAACATTGTACAGGTACAGGCAGCCACAGAGATTCGTCCCTGGGGAGCTTTCACCATTTTGGAAGAAGGCCCTAGCTACAAAATCAAGCGCATTGAAGTGAAGCCCGGTCATCGTCTGAGCCTTCAGATGCACCATCATCGTTCCGAACACTGGATTGTAGTCTCTGGAACGGCTAAGGTCACCCGTGGAAGTCTGGAAGACGGTACCCAAGAAGAACTGGTTCTGACCCACCAGTCCACCTACGTCCCTTGTGGCACCTTGCACCGCTTGGCAAATCCCGGCGTGATTCCCCTGGTGATTATTGAAGTTCAGAATGGTCAATATCTTGGCGAGGATGACATCCAACGCGTCGAAGATGATTACGCTCGCGGTAAGTAATTTAGTCAGGTTTTGTCCCTAAGACACAGGGATGTAATGCGCTTTTTCCCATATTTTCTGTCTGTGCTCGGTGCCTTTGGGGGTGCACAGATAGCTTTTGCACAGTGGTCTTTGACTATGCCTATAGAAACGATCAATGGGCAACCTTATGTTCAACTAACGCCTGTTGCAGAGGCGCTTAAAGCTACCTACCAAAGCAATCCTGAGAATCACACCTTTACGGTGTATTATCAAGGCCGCGATACTTCTCTGGGCGAAGGTTCGATTGTGTTACTGGGCAGTCAATGGGTGCCTCTGAGCGTGAAGCCTTATTGGGATGGCTCAGAACTATTGGTGCCTCTGGATGCTATTCAGAAAATTTTTGTGGTCAATATTCGCTGGCGTTTGCAGGCACGACAGGTGGTATTCACGCCTCTAATCCCTTCCGATGCCCCCGTATCAGAGGGCGCAAGGCCATTAATACGCGATTGAAGTTCTACAAGACCTTACTTATACGGTCTTTACGACATTTAACGACTGATGGAAAACGGAGCATCTAAACGCAGATTAATAGAACGGTCAGGCCGCACCACTACCACTCTAGGAGCGGTTGCGTTTTACATAATGACGCCAGCGAATCGCTTGGAGCGTCTGGTTGGTAATAGGGAAGGTCAATATAGCATTCGAGTCAACGATCAATGGCGAATTTGCTTTGTATGGCAAGACGGTGATGCTTTAGACCTAGAAATTGTTGATTATCATTGAGGCGAAAGAATGAATGAAAACAAGCTGATGCCAGTTCATCCTGGTGAGGTGCTTTTAGAGGAATTTCTAAAGCCTATGAACCTTAGTCAAAATCAATTAGCTCTGGCTCTTCGAGTTCCCGCACGACGTATTAACGCAACATCTCAAAAACCGCTGGTAGCAGGCACTTCAAAGAAGACATTACGGGTTGCAGCAAAAACCTGTAAAGCAGCAGCGGCTTTAGCTCGAATCACATCAGGTAGGAGTGGAATTTGCCTATCCGTGCGTAATCGAGAGAGCAGGTATTGCCAAAACGAAACGCCTAATTTACGGCAAGTCTTTTTCAGCCCGACAAAAGTATCGCTGGCTCGTCGTCCTGCCTCAGAACGTGTCCCGCCACTAATCTTACGGCGTGTCACATATTCTCGAATATCGGTTTCTGCGGCATTGTTGTGTAAGGGAAACTGGGGATAATCAAGCACTTGCAGCAATTCACCTTTGTGAGTTCTGAACCACGTGAGCACGATGTTCAGACTGCCATGGTGGAGATAACACCGTCCAAAGACCTGGTCAAAGGCCTGCCCTAGGTCTGTTTTGCCTAGGCTCGTCGGAGTCTGTTGATACTGCTGCAACTGCCGATAATACTGCCACAGGAGGTCTTGCATTTCGGCAATATTTTGTCGCTGCTGCGGGGTGTCTCCCTGCAACCGACGCAACCCTCGTTCGGCGTGAACCCAACACAATCCATGACAGAGCACATTGAACTGTCCGGCTCCATCACTGAGAATTCGTAACGGTGCGTTAATCCCCTCGGACATCACCCCACCCAGTAATGCGGCTTCGCTAATCATCTGAATTGCTTTGACGCTGACAATCCCCTTCTCTAACAGATAGGTTTGCCAGGCGAGGGTCTGCTCTGCTAACAGCGCATCCGAAAAGGTCAATTGCTCTCGATACTTCGCCGCTAGCGGTTGACTCTCCAGATATGGTTGAGCATATTCGTTCAGCACATACCTCACGGCTCCACCTTGCAGAATCTCCAGGAAATTCTGACGACTTTTAGAGCCACTACTCTTGAAATAGGAAAACCACTCATTGCCGATCACGGTGCAATAACCGTTCTTTCCTTGGTGTCTTGCTCCGGTGTCATCGGTATGGATATACTCTGCTGTCTCTAACCCAACTCGCAAAACTTGCTGCTGCTCTGCGTGAAATTTCTCCTTGTTCTCGCTCAAAATGTTGCTCAACTGGCCCCTTGAGATCTCGATACCCCATTCTTGTAAGTGCTCGTGCAGTATCGGTTGGGGAACGCGACACTGATAATGCTGATAGAGAACGTAGCCCAACAGTAATGGGCCGTAGTGTCCATTCCGATATTCAGTAGGTAATTGACCTACGATAGTTGTCCCATCTTCGCTGACATACTCAGCTAAACGGAACCGGATATTGTGGCGCTCTATTTTCAATTCCTGAACATCATAGTCACGATATCCATTAAACTTTGCCCTCGCTGGGATCTCATCGGGCTGGATGATTCGTTCCTCATCGATCTCAAAGCTTAATTTTTTGCTGACCTTGGCTGCACCAGGTCGTTTTCCCTCATCCTCTCCCTCTAGGTTTGGCTTCGAAGTGTTGAGCTGACTCGGTCGAATCTTCGGTTTCCCTTTGAGCTTCTTTTGTTCTCTGAGTTCTGCTTCCAACTGCTCAATACGCTCTTGCTGTTGCTTCAGTTGCCGTTCCATCTTATCGATGGTTTGTTGTTGTGCTTGGATGGTTTGCCGTAACGCTTGGATAGTTTCCTGCTGCTCCCGTACCAACCACTGCCAACTCACCACTCCATCGGCTGGAGCAGTGGGCTTTGTGGGGGCAGACTCGTTACTTGAACTCATCTCTCTGTTAGACCAGATTTTGCCTCTTTTTGCAATCCCTGCTGCTCTTCTTTACCAGCGGTTATTGAGAAGTTACATGTTAACAAGCCTGTGAATAGCAGAGTTTGAATATATATCTTTAGGGCACCTCGAAAAATAGATTTCCTTAAGGATTGCACCGCCTGAAACCATCATGGAGTCGTTGTCCATTCTCGATTAGGGCGAAGATATTCTCAATTAAGACCAATTTTTCGAGGTGCCCTTTACTAATAAATAGGCTTTTTTGGAAAATAAAACCCTCCATCCTGCTTGGAGAACAGAGGGCTTTTTCAATACCAAGGACTAACTGCTAAGAGTTTATCTGGCAGGAAAACCACTCC
>CASBPW010000245.1 GCA_949127685.1 Candidatus Sivonenia alaskensis PMM_0068
GGATTGGAGAAATTGCTTCCTTACTTAAACTTGAATTTTAGCTATCGTTAGGAGCATTGAGCATAGAAATTATCAATAAGCTCTGTTATTGAGAACGACTTGATGAGCATAGTCTCTCTGGACAATGAGAAATCAATGCTTTCAGAGATTTCTTAACCCGAACTCACGTTACTTAGAGTCCCGAAATTTTCCGCACTGTGATCTTTGTAAATTCGGGAGTCATCTTCCCCGAATAATACATCCAGAAACCCGTTCGACAAGCTCAGGGAACACCAATGAAGCTGATTCTCAATGCTCCAGTGTGCACGGATTGCTCCCGTTATTCTTTCTATATTTGCTGGCAGGCTAGAAACATAATATTTAGTCACTGTACTGACTTTGTTCCAACAGCCGCGCTCACTTTAGACCATCACTAATGTTTTTTACTCGGCCCAGCTGAGGAGATAGAGGCGGCTGTGACTAGTCGGACGGCACAAGGTTTGTCCAAGCGAGAGATTATTCATTGTCTCAAACGCTATCTTGCTCGAGAAACTTATCAGATTATTCGCAAAACTCTCCCAATTGCTGAAGTGATTAATCCTTAGAGTCTGCAGACTCTGCAGCAAGAATAAACTCGGAACGATTTTGGGCTATTTCAGCGACCAGGTAAATTGTCAAGAATTGTTAATCCCTCTTGGTGTGTGGGATTCAGAACCAATGAATTTAGAATTGCTATAGAGTCTGCTAATCCCTTGACATCTATTATGAGCACCAGCTCTCCCAAAGTCCTAATGAAACATCTCAAGGGCTCAATAGAGTGGTCGCAGCCCACCGACTTGATAAAAACCGCCATACAACAACATGCCAGAACTCTCCGATTCCCCAACGACCAATCTTCAACG
The DNA here is from genome assembly GCA_949127685.1 of Candidatus Sivonenia alaskensis PMM_0068. Classification (GTDB taxonomy): domain Bacteria; phylum Cyanobacteriota; class Cyanobacteriia; order Gloeobacterales; family PMM-0068; genus Sivonenia; species Sivonenia alaskensis. The sequence continues at coordinate 882 of CASBPW010000245.1, forward strand.
GACCAGCACCCATTTTTTAGAACAAAACCCCAAAGAGCGTCTTCTCGTTCTAAGAAGTCTAGGATTAACTCGTTATGCGACATTCCTAGCTAAAATACCGCTCACTGAATCCAACATTGCCTGTGTGATGCGATTTTTTCTAAATCCGGACCGGGTGAAATTTCCCGATCTCAGAAACGTGGAACTAGCCGGTTTAGTTTTAGATGACGTGAATTTTATTCGCGGAGATTTGTCTGGGGCTGACCTAAGGGGCTGCCGACTACTCAAAGCGGACTTAGTATTCGCCCGATTGGTCCGAACGGACCTGCGGGATGCTGATCTGCGCGGAGCCACCCTGAACGAAACTCTATGGTCTGGAACTCTAGTGGAAGGGTGTCAACTGGGACGAGGAATTGGCTTGACGGAGTCACAACGGCGAGAACTCAGCGCTGCTGGAGCCTTATTTGAACATCCATTTTAAAGATTTTGACAAAGGTACTCTATTTACCTATAATATTGACTTTGCTAATTAGCGTGTGAATCTTCATGAAGGTCCGAGCATCCGTAAAGAAGATCTGCGAGAAATGTCGTGTGATCAAACGTAAAGGCCGGGTTATGGTCATCTGCCAAAACCCAAAACATAAGCAGCGTCAAGGATAATCAGGAGCAGCAGTACATCAAATGGCACGGATAGCAGGCGTCGATATCCCCAGAGATAAGCGGATCGAAATTGGTTTAACCTACATCTACGGAATTGGTTTAGCTCGTTCTCAAGAAATATTGCACTCTACAGGCGTCAGTCCTGATACCCGTGTGCGCGAACTTTCTGATGTTGAAGTAGCAACACTACGCGAAGTGATCGAAAATCGCTACACCGTTGAAGGCGACCTACGCCGTACGGAAGGGATGAACATTAAGCGGCTCCAAGATATCGGTTGTATACGAGGTCGTCGTCACCGTCTAGGTTTGCCTGTTCGTGGGCAACGCACCAAGACCAATGCCCGGACTCGCCGTGGCGGTAAGCGCATAGCGGTAGCCGGCAAGAAGAAAGCTCCTAAAAAGTAAGTAATTAACTCAGCTAACTCAAGCGCAACGCAAATAGGCAACTACATGGCAAAGCAACAACAAAAACCCACCACCAGCAAGGTTAAGGGTAAAAAAAAGGTCAAACGGAATGTGCCTGCTGGGGTGGCTCACATTCAATCCACCTTCAACAACACTATCGTCAGCATCTCCGACCCTGGCGGTGAGATAATCTCTTGGGCTTCTGCTGGGTCCTCTGGATTTAAGGGAGCTAAGAAAGGCACTCCTTTTGCAGCTCAGCAAGCTGCAGAATCTGCGGCGCGCTCTGCCGGGGGTCAAGGCATGCGCCAAGTCGAAGTTTTGGTGAGTGGTCCGGGTGCAGGCCGCGAAACCGCTATTCGTGCGCTCCAAACCGCAGGTCTAGAAATCACACTCATTCGTGATGTGACCCCCATTCCACACAACGGTGTGCGCCCTCCCAAGCGCCGCCGCGTTTAGTTTACGCATATACAAAGGACGAAAGATGGCTCGTTACACTGGCCCAGTCTGTAAACTTTGTCGTGCAGTCGGGATGAAACTCTATCTGAAGGGAACCCGCTGTACTTCTCCAAAGTGCGCTATCGAAAAGCGCAACTATCGCCCTGGTCAACACGGTCAGGGTCGTACCAAATTGAGTGAGTATGCTATTCGACTCAAGGAAAAGCAGAAAGCACGATGGACTTACGGAATCCTGGAAAGGCAATTCAGACGCACCTTTGCTGATGCTGCTCGTGCCCGTGGTAACACCGGGGCCAAGTTCCTTGAGCTCTTAGAGCGCCGCCTAGATAACGTCGTTTACCGTTTAGGTTTTGCGATTTCTCGCTCGCAAGCTCGTCAATTTGTCAACCATGGACACTTCGAAGTGAATGGTCGTCGTGCTTCTACCCCAAGTCTTAGAGTCCGCCCTGGCGACCAGATTTCAGTGGTGGAAGCATCAGGGAAATTCGTCAAAGAGACTCTGGAAGCTGTCAACTTACCTGCATCTCCTCCCTGGTTAGAATCCAACCGGGAAGAACTGAAAGGTAGGATTGTAAGGACTCCTGAGCGGGAAGAGGTCGATACGCCCGTGCGTGAACTCTTAATTGTTGAATTCTATTCCCGCTAGCGGAGGAGTACCATGACCTACTCTATTGAGCATGTGGAGACCCGCGCTGAAGCGGATAAAGCCCAGTACGGCAAATTTGTCCTAGAACCTTTAGACCGGGGCCAAGGAACCACTTTAGGCAATGCCTTGAGGCGGGTCCTCCTTTCCAACATTGAAGGGGCTGCCGTCACTTCAGTGCGTATTACGGGAGTGAGCCACGAATTTGCTACCCTACCTGGAGTTCGTGAAGACGTTCTAGATATCCTTCTCAACATGAAGGAACTTGTTCTTCGCTCCCACACCAGTGATTTAGTAATCGGTCGTCTGGCACTGCAAGGGCCAAAACTGGTTACGGCAGCAGACTTAGAACTTCCCTCGGAAGTAGAGATTGTCAATTCTTACCATCCGATTGCCACCTTGGCTGATGATGGCCAACTGGAAATGGAATTCCAAATTGAGCGGGGAATTGGCTATCGGTCTATTGACCGGAGCATGGAAGACAGCAAATCGGTGGATTATCTATCTATTGATGCGGTGTTCATGCCTGTGCGTAAGGTCAACTACACCGTAGAGAACATCCGTATCGGAACCAGCATTGTCGACCTAGACAAGTTGACTTTAGAAATCTGGACCAATGGTTCGATTACTCCGCAGGAAGCTCTTTCTCAGGCAGCTCGGATTTTGGTTGGTCAGCTATTACCCCTGCAGGAGATCACTTTTGAAGCTCCCATTGAGCCAGCGAAGGGTACTCCCCAGGACAAGAGCAGTCAGACTGCAATCGAAGAGCTCCAACTTTCTGTTCGGGCCTACAATTGCTTAAAGCGGGCACAGATCAACTACGTCGCAGACCTACTTCAGTACACTGGAGAAGACCTGCTTGAAATCAAAAACTTTGGGCAAAAATCTGCAGAAGAAGTAATTGATGCCCTCAAGGATAAACTCGGCCTCACCCTACCCAAGGAGCGGCCTTCGAAAGGCTAAGGTAAACCATCATGAGACACGGTAAACGTATTGCCCGCCTCGGCAAACCCGCAGACCAACGCAAGGCCCTAATGCGTTCCTTAACTACAGAACTGCTCCGGCATGGACAAATCAAGACTACTTTGGTTCGCGCCAAAGCAATTCGTTCTGAAGCTGAGCACATCATTACCTTGGCAAAAGAGGGCTCTATTCACAGCCGTCGGCAAGCTGCAAGTTATCTGTTTGACCCCACTTTGGTCAAAGCATTGTTCGATGGAGTTCCTGAGCGCTATGGCGAGCGCGTGGGAGGGTACACTCGGATTATGCGTACCGTCTCCCGGAGAGGGGATGGTGCTCCCATGGCTGTGATTGAACTCGTTGATTAATCGTTCATCTCTTTTGAAAAGCCCATCTGCCAAGGTGGGTTTTTTGCTCTGAGACATTAGGATGACCTAACTGACCAATAGCCCTTCAATCGCCAAGAGGGTAAAAAAACTTCCCGTCAGGATCAGATGATTCGCGGTCCAGGAAAAGAGGTGTTCTTGAGCTTCTGGGCTTTGGAGATGGCGAGCGACCAAGTACCAACTGAAGCCAATCCAGCCCACGGTCAGGCCCATAATCGGCAGATTCATCAAAGGGATAAGATCGAGGTAGCTCCAGGCAAAACAGAGATATAGCAAGGCCAGCATGAGGGTCACGAGCAACCGATATTGTTCCTGGGGAAGCAGGGCAAAACCATTAAAAATGCGGCCGTCGAAGAAACTGACCGCTACTCCCAGCACCATCACCGAAAGGCTATAGGCCAAAGCATCCAACAAGGCCCCTCCAAAACATAGAGTTTATTATTGCCCACTTAGCGAAAAACTACTAGGTATTCATGCTGAGTAGAACCTGCGGAACAAAAATGGAAACCTGAAGCAAGCACCCTGATCCCCTATAATCATTTAACAAAGTTGAATTCATAAGTCGGCCTTAATCCTTTACAGCCTGAGTTATTAATGGGGAATTCCGCAACTGCAAAATCCTTGGTGCTCCTAACGGGTGCCACCAGCGGTATTGGAAAACATACAGCACTGGCTCTAGCTAAAGTAGGGTATCCGCTGGCTTTGGTCGCCCGGTCTCAAGACAAACTCCAACAGGTTTGTGAAGAGATTGAATCTCTTCATATTGAGGGGGCAGTCGCCTCTTACTTCCCTCATGATTTGACCGATTTAGCAGGCCTAGCGTCTTTGATTGAGAAAATCGAAAACGATCAAGGAGGTATTGGCGTCCTAATCAACAGTGCAGGAATGGGCTACATGAGACCTTTGTTAGAAACCCCGCTCCAAGAATGGCAACAGGTTTTAGATCTCAACCTCACCGCTGTTTTTGCCCTTACCCAACTAGTAGTCCGCCGAATGGTTGAACGGAGAGAAGGTCTTGTGGTAAATCTGTGCTCTATCTCTGCCCTAAAGACCTTCCCTGACTGGGGAGCTTATAGTGCCAGCAAATTTGCCCTTCTGTCACTTAGTCGGACCCTTGCCCAAGAAGTCCGCACCTATGGCGTACGCGTTACCGCTCTTTGCCCAGGAGCAGTGGATACCCCTTTATGGAACAGTTTAAATGCGGGTTTTGACCGAAATCAAATGCTTTCCGCCGAAACAGTTGCGCAGTGGATTGTCCAAACCTTAGCTTTACCCCCTCAAGCTGTTCTGGAAGAAGCAGTCCTAATGCCCGCTGGCGGTGCGCTTTAGTCCTTCTACCTAATTTTTTGTTTTGTAATTCCCGGAGGAATAAACATGTCTGTGGCTGAATCAAAAGATAGCTGGTCTCCTAGTACTCCTCTTGCCCCTACCCCCGATACCGAGGAAATGGTGAAGGCCGTAGAGGTTTTGATCCGCGGCGTGGGAGAAGACCCAAACCGAGAGGGATTAGAAAAAACTCCTTCTCGCGTAGCAGCAGCGCTCCAATTTCTGACCCAGGGATATAACCAGTCGCTGGAGGAATTGTTGAATGGAGCCATCTTTGATGTAGGTCACGATGAAATGGTTTTAGTCCGGGACATCGAACTGTTCAGCATGTGTGAGCATCATATGTTGCCCTTTATAGGGCGTGCTCATGTCGGCTATATCCCCAACCAAAAAGTGGTGGGACTTTCCAAAATCGCCCGCGTTGTTGAAATGTATGCCCGTCGTATGCAGGTTCAGGAGAGGCTCACTCGCCAAATCGCCGAGGCCCTCCAAGAATGTTTGCAACCCCATGGAGTCGCAGTCGTGATTGAGGCATCCCATATGTGCATGGTTATGCGGGGAGTACAGAAACCAAGTTCATGGACGGTAACCAGCTCTATGGTGGGCGTTTTCCGGGAAGACCTCAGAACCCGCGAAGAATTTTTGAATTTGATTCGACACAGACCCCAGTTCTGAAGTTAAACTGTCTGAACTGAATGCTCGAAGCCAATGGGTGCTCCCCAAACCACCGTGTACATCAAGGTCAATCGCTCCTGTTGGCCTTCCGGCGAATTGATCGGTGAAGTCCAAGCAGGGTCTTTTGAATGGACCTTTGCTTGGCATTTTCGCCAGGATAGACTCCGGCTAACACCACCCTTGGGTAGTGCCCTAGTCGCTGAAGCGCTCCATCGCTTTCTAGAACGCCATGACTACAATCTGGAGCTGGGAGAGGTCTACTCTTTCGTCTTGAAAGCCCGCATCTAGGAGAACCGTTACCAAAGACAATGTCGGGCATCTTAGTAGTATTCTGGCTTCTCTGCTTGCTGAAGCTTTTTCTGGAGCTTTTTCCGCGTGCTTTCTAATTTCTCGCAGCAGAATGACGTCCTTAAAATTTTACAACTGACAGATACACACCTCTATGGCCCCCCTGAAGAACGGTTGGGAGGTATGGACACCCATGCTTCTTTACAAAGCGTTTTGGCCCTAGCACAGGCTCAACATTGGCCACCTGATCTTATTTTGGCTACGGGAGACTTGTCCCAAGATGGCTCTCGAGAAGCCTATGAGCGGCTACAAACTATTTTTGAAAGCTTAGAAGTCCCCATTTACCATCTGCCTGGTAATCACGATCGGCCAGCGGTCATGAAGCAGATTCTTTCGGGCGGCCAGGTAAAAACAGAGCGACATTGCCGTTGGGGCCTTTGGCAGCTCATTTTGCTGGATTCCACCGCACCTGGTCAGGTAGGAGGGCATCTATCAGACCAGGAACTTAACTTCCTAGACCAATGTTTGCGTTCCTATCCTGAGCTTTATAGTTTTATCTGTTTACACCATCAGCCCGTCCTCATTGGCAATTGCTGGATGGATGAAATTGGCTTAGATAATCCCGCTCGTTTTTTTGCAGTGTTAGACCGCTATCCCCAAGCCAAAGGCGTGCTTTGGGGGCATGTCCATCAGCATTTTGAGGATGAGCGCAAGGGTGTCCGTCTCTTGGCAACCCCTTCTACCTGTAGTCAATTCAAACCCAAAACGGTAGATTTCACCCTAGATACAACTTTGCCTGGTTATCGCTGGCTGGAACTATGGCCTACGGGCCATATCCACACAGGAGTATGCCGAGTAGAACAGGCCGAACCTGCAAAGTGAGGGGCCCAAAGATAATTAAACTTAGGTTGAGATAGCTTCCAAGGTCCTGATTTCTTGAGGCATGAGCGTAGGACCAAGATATTTTTCCACTGCAGGGGAGAAAACCTCATAGATCAGCGTGAAAGGAGCCCCATTACGCCACATGAGATAGTGCCTTCCCCAAAAAGGTCCAGGGTGATCAAAGGCTTTGATAAGTTCAGCATTTGTGCCTAGATAGAGTCCCTTGAGGTCTCTATAGAATTCCGTATGCTTCGTAGACAGGCTAGTCCAGATCGGGAGGAGCGGATTTTCTAGAGAACGGTCCACATCCTGCACAGGCCACCAAGACGTTGCATAGGCCAAGCGTTCACCAGATGCTGTTCTCAACCAAATTTGCCGCCGGAGACGAGGGCTTGGGATCAAGGCCATTTCAGCAGGGAACGCCTCTACGGCCTCTCCGATGGGCTTCATCTCGATCAGATCAATTTGGATATCCTGACCGCTGACCACCTGAAAATGTCGAGTAGGAGCCCCGTCGCCCATGAGGAGCATGCGCCAAGCAGGGCTTAACTCGGCAGGAGCTTCTCCTCGTTCTATTTGTTGAGAAAGCGCTTCCCAAGTTCGTGTTAGCCGATGCCAGGTCATAAATCTTTACATTTTTGTTCACTACCACTCTAACCTGAGTTCAGAAGATTGCTAGCGAACAAAATCACACTTCGCTCCAAGGACTCACTACAGACCATCCGAGAAAACTTTTCTGCCTGGGGTCGATTAGGTTAGCTTACTTCAATGAGAGGCCTATATATTATTGACATCTACTCCTGCTCTAAAAGCAGCTTGCATAGCGAAGTTTTTTACCCTTTTACCCACTTTGTGCACAATTCGAGGACGAGTGAAAGAACGATGCTCGCGCAAGATTGCATGGGCACAGTTGCGACCTGGCATACCAGAAATAGAGCCTCCAGGGTGTGTTCCAGCTCCCGTGAGGTATAAGCCTGTAATCGAAGTTTTATAGTTAGCTAATTCAGGCAAAGGACGGAAGAATAACATCTGCTCCACTGTCATATCCATATGATAGAAGTTCCCCTTTAACGTTGCTGTACGAGCGGCTAATTCCACAGGACTTTCTACCCGACGGGCTATGATCGAAGATTTAAGATTGGGACAGTATCCAGCTAACTTATCAATGCAACGATCCGCGATTTTTTCTTTGATCAAACCCCAATCTCGATCGGAGCCTTGGGTGATTTCCCAAGGGGCGAAAAATTCGATCCAGAGCGTATGTTTACCGGGTGGAGCCATGGAAGGGTCTAGGACCGTAGGGACCACCACATAAAGAGAAGGGTCATCCGGGATTTTTCCCTGTAGAGGCTCCTGATGAGCTCGTTCCACATGTTCTACAGAATCAGCAATCAAGAGCGAACCAATCAACCAGTCATCCTGATGTCCCCAGGCACTAAATCGAGGAGGCTCAGACAAAGCACAATCGATTTTCATTACGCTTTCGTTGTTGTTCACCACCGTGCGATTTAAACGTCCTGTGACGCCCTCAGCCCATGCCTCGGCATCCGCAGGGTCTAATAACTTATTGAACAGCTGAACCGCATCCAGGTTAGAAATAACCCCCATTTTGCATTGGTATTCCTGACCTGCCTGGGTACGCACCCCTACAGCTCGGCCTGTGTTGTCTACGAGAATCCGAGCCACGGGAGCGTCCGTAAGAATTTCAACGCCCAGGTTTGTCAAAAGAGCTCCCAACGCTTGGGTTAACATACCGGTCCCCCCACGAGGGCGACTCATGCCTGGACCATGGCGCATCGCCAGCATAGTGACCCCAAAAGCAATCCCCTTCTCTGAGGGCGGAGCACCCAGTTCAGCAGCCAAACGGGCAATCGGTGCTTTGATAAATTCAGCATCGAACCATTCATTAATGAGGTTTTGCGGGCTGGTGACCATCCGACGAGCAAATTCAAGGATCCCTGTAGGTCCATCGGCTAGATCAAACAGGTCATTGATCACCGTAGGGTTGAAATTCCGAAGGATGCCTGGAATCGATTGAGGAGCAGCATTAAACGTGGTCGCAAATAGACGCATAGCGCGCTGCCAGTAAGAAATAAAATCTCGATAAGCGACGGCATCTCTGGGAGAAAAGCGCTCAATTTCTTTGCAGGTACGCTCCACATCCTGCCAAGCCAGGAAAAAACTTCCATCAGGGTGTGGGCAGAACACCGTAGGGTCGCACCACAGGTATTCCAAGCCATAGTGCTCCAGCTTTAATTCCCGGAGTACAGGCCCTAGATGAATAAACTCATGGTCAATCGCACAGAGATTGAACTTGAAGCCTGGTGCCGCTTCTGGCATAGCCTCTTCGGTCGTGGCACATCCGCCAATCTTGTTACGCCGCTCTAGCACCAAACAAGAATAGCCCGCTTTAGCCAGGTAGGCTGCGCAGGTCATCCCGTTGTGCCCTGCCCCGATCAGAATAAAGTCAAAGGTTTGAGACATAGTACGATTCTAAGATTGATAGGTCTGATTGCTTGTGCTAGTTTTTTGCTTGAGGCTCTATGTCTCTCCGAGAAATACGAGGAAAACGTTAGCTAGAAGGCCATACATCGATAAAAAAGCCCTTCATTGCATTCAGAGCCTCTTTAGAAACGGCACAATAGGTATACCCATATCTACGTCAAAGCTTTTAATAAAACATGACGCGCGAATTCTTTGTTCAAGAACTGAATGCAACCCGTACCGAACTATTACGCATGGGGGCATTAGCGGAAAAAGCACTTTCTGATGCCTTGTTGGGTATCGTTCATTCTAATTTAGAAGCGGCAGGCCGGGTCAAGGCGTTGGAAGAGGCCATCGATAGCTCTAACCGGACCATTTATGACCGTTGCCTAAGGTTTATCAATTTACAGGCTCCTGTAGCCTCAGATACCCGCTATATCACCGGTATTCTTGAAGCCATCGTCAATATTGAACGCATTGGGGATTATGCGGATGACCTCGCAGAGGTCGCCTTCGCCTTAGCCGGAAAACCCCTGCCTCCTTTCATTCAGGATTTTGAGGTCATGGGCAGTCATGTCCAGATGATGGTACGGGCCGCTTTGGATACGTGGGCTACGCTGGATCGAGAGCAGGGCTTAGCTGTGCGGGCCATGGATGATCGGGTAGATGCTGACTACCAAAAACTATTCCAATCCCTTAGCACTCTGGTCCAGCAAGGCGCTGGGGATGGAAACGGTTCAGTTCCTCTTTACCTGGTTTTAGTCTGTCGATATCTTGAGCGCATCGCTGATCATGCCGTTAGTGCTGCCGAACAAGCTGCCTATGCGGCTCCTAATACCACAAGACGCTGATGAGTCTTCATGAAGCGAGCCGCGATAGTCTCTGATAAGAATCCCAAAAATGACCTTCCTGAATAGCCCCACGCAATTGGGCAACAAACCGAACGAGCTCCGTCACATTATGAAGGGCTAGCAGCGTCATTCCCAAGCTTTCTTTCGTGCGCACCAGATGGCAGAGATAAGCCCGTGTGAACTGCTGGCAGGTATAGCAAGAGCATTTAGGGTCCAAAGGAGTGAAATCTCGTCGGTAGTAACTATTCTTTAGGTTCCAGCGCTCTCCCCCTACCAGTGCTGTGCCATGGCGGGCTAAACGGGTAGGAATTACACAGTCAAACATATCAATACCTTGAGCCACACCTTCCAGCAATTCTCGATAGGTGCCAATTCCCATGGCATAGCGGGGTTTGTGCTTAGGCAAAAGAGGAGCCGTATGCCGAAACACCCTATGCATCTGGTGTGTGGGCTCTCCTACACTGACACCTCCGATGGCATACCCAGGAGCATCTAGTTCAAGCAAAGCCTGGACAGAATGGGTCCGCAGGTCTTCATAACCACCTCCTTGAACAATAGGGAATAAAGCTTGGTCTGAACGTTGGTGCGCTCTTAGACAGCGTTCGGCCCAGCGTGAAGTTCTTTCCACCGCAGCACTCACTGCTTCATGAGGAGCAGGATAGGGTGGGCACTCATCAAAACACATCACAATATCTGCCCCCAGGCGATTTTGAATGCCCATTACCACTTCTGGGGTAAAACGAATTTTGGCTCCATCCCTCGGAGATTTAAAAGTCACGCCTTCTTCGTCAATCGTACGTATACCTCCCAGGCTGAACACCTGGAATCCCCCAGAATCGGTCAACATCGGTCCAGACCAACCCATAAATTTATGGAGACCACCTGCAGCCTCAATAATGTCATCCCCTGGTTGCAAATGCAGGTGATAGGTATTGGCTAAAACCACTTGAGGATGCGCTTCTGCAAGTTGCGAAGGGGAAAGAGTCTTGACCGTAGCGAGCGTTCCCACAGGCATAAAACAGGGCGTAGCTACCGTCCCGTGAGGGGTCGTAAAGTAACCGACCCGTGCACCACTTTGGTCGCACTGTCCTTCAATCGAAAAATCAAACACTAAATTTTAAGCACTACAGATCAAGGTCGTCTTCATCATCCCAGTCAGGTAACGCAACGTCCAAGAGGACGTCTTCAATAGCACTGCCCAGGTGTGAATTTTTTCGAGACCGCTCTTGTTCTTCTAGCGGATTAGTAAGTGGAATCAAGCGTAAAATCCGATCTCCCTGTACTAAATCGAAGCAAGGACGCTCCAATCCAGGCTCTTCCGGGGAACTACACTGCCCTAACTCCAAATATTCAAAACTGCTGACATTCAGATAAAGGGTTTGGTTGGCTACCAGGGTAGAACAGGAGGGGTCATCATAGACCTCCATAATGTATCCATCTCCCTTCTTCCGCAGGTTTCCTCCGCATAGTTCCTGGTAGCGTACTCGACTCAAGTCCTCGAGGAGACGGGCCATGTCTCGCTTGTTGAGAACGATACCGACATCGATAATGCAGAGCGCGGTGGTAGTCTTCTGGCTCATGTTAAACTTGCCTCTTGAGGCTAGGGTTATGGGTGCTGCTCATCAAATCTTGCATAGACGTCACGAATATTTTGAGGAGTCCACCCGTTAGTATAACTATTTACAAAAAACCTGCAGAGAGTTTTATGCTTCTACCCTAAAACTCGGTTATGGATTATGTATAAAGTTTCTATGATTTCTTAATGCCACGTCCCCATGTAACGCTCATTTTAGCGGCTAGTGCCGACGGCAAAATTGCTCCTGCCTGTCGTGGCGGTGCTCATTTTTCCTCTAGCCAAGACAAAGCCCATCTAGAAGAGCAGGTGGCCCTAGCCGATGCGGTCTTGATGGGTGCCTCTACGGTTCGTGATTATTCCACAGCTTTTCTCGTAAAACAGGAGGCCCTACTCGCAGAAAGAAGAGGAAGAAATCAATTGCCACAACCCCTCACCATCGTTTGTTCGCGCAGTTTAAACCTTGACCCTAACCTTCCTTTTTTTCAACAACCTCTGTCCAGAATTCTCCTTACAGGAAAGTCCAATCCTGAAGCTAATAAAAGATTTGCTGGTTTAGCTGAGATTTGGAGGTGTAGCTCCGAAGCTTCAGGACCAGCAGGGGTAGATTTTCACCAAGCCCTAGCTAGGCTCTTCGAGCAAGGCGTCCGTCACCTAGCCGCCTTAGGAGGAGGAGAGGTGGCAGCCCAGCTATTTGCACTAGGACTGATTGATGAATGGTGGTTAACCCTCTGCCCCCTCGTCTTAGGCGGCACTACCTCCCCCAGCCCTGTAGAAGGAAGGGGGTTCGTTGTGGGACAGAATGCACCACACTTAGAACTACTTAGCTGCCGTAGCGTAGCTGATGAACTTTACATCCACTATCGCGTCAAATCAAATTACCAAAGCTCCTAAGTGAATCCCTCAGGTACGGGTTTTGTCCCGAGGAGCTTCACGGATGACGGCGGAAGCTCCTGCTGCAGACGCTTAGCCCTCTTTTCTTAACAAAAATTTGGATAGTATTATGAAAAAACTGTGGCATTTTTCCCAGACCAAAAACAAAAATGTAGCATATGCGACAAAAATAGGGTGGAATATTCGGTAACGATGCGTGTAAATACGCATTCACGTGTAATTTGCCATACATAATCCTTCAGGGAAGAAGAATTATACTCTCCGTAAGTCCCTAGGCAATGTTTGTTGACTTAGTGCAGTAGGTTAACAAAGCGTGGTTTTGGGGTATGTCTAAAGTCTAATCGTTCAATTACTTTAGAGAAAAGGTGAGGAAGTGGAAGTTTTAGGGCAAAAGAGGTGCGAACGCAATCGCAATCGCTCCAAAGGGCGTAGGATTAAATGCCCCCTTCACAGTTGTCTAGTTCATAGTGTTAGCCAGAAGCACACTCTATTTGCTAATAGTCCTGAGCACCTTCAAAGTAGAGGTCTGACAAAACAAAAAGCCTCCATTGTCCTTCTAAGTTACTCAGCGGTTTCCCTAGATCGAGAGTGGCTGGAGGAGTTTTGGTGCGATGAATGCCAGGATAAAAGTTGGTATCACGTCAAGAGAACCGATGATGGCTATGTTTTATCCAATGTCTCCGCTAAGACTTGGCAGCAATCTGTTGGGACCATCGATCCCTATAGAGCCAACGCTTCGGTTAGTGAATTCTCTGTCAGAGAGGCAAACCGATTCAGGGCAAGAAGAGTTTAAGGCTTCTTACTCTGTGCTTCTTAGTCAACATGTGCTGGAACAGTTTAGTTCTTAACGCAAAACTTGTGAAACTTTTACGTAACCTAATGCTTCCCTCGAAAAGAAATAGGAGAAAGGTCAGCATTCCGCATCGAGATAGATGAGACAGCAATGACTGGCCAAGAAATCATAAAATTCTTCCTGCTATATCCAGCATCCTAATAAGCGAAGTCTCTAGGTCCCTGAAGTCCGGAGGTGTAGGCACTTGTATCTTCTTAACATTTCATAACCTAACTGTGAGCTAAGGAGCAAAAATTCCCGTGTTTTTCCCGATGACTTGAATACGAACAAAAGCCTATGCTTTGGGGATAAAAATAAATTTTATATTTCCTAAAGGAATTTTTTACTTATTCACCAATTAGGAATGTTTAAATATACAAGCAAAAAAAGTAATCAAGAGCTACTCTTTATTTTTATCAAGAACTACCCCTGCGGTGGTATTTGCCTCAACTAAGCATGAAATGAAAAAGATTGGAGAGTGTGAGGAAAGATGATTCATCAAAGTCAGATATCACTACAACATAACAGCTCTCTATCAATTGTTCTGCAGCGTATTTTTGATCCATGTTTGATTATTTTTTTGCTTTATACGTTATATAGTATTAGCTGGACACCTTACCAAGAAGCTTATGTCTATCTTGGGATCATCACATTCCTGTTGACGCCCCCTCTTTTCAGGATGGCAGGTTTATATCGGTCATATCGAACAGGTAGTTACATGACGGAACTACCCCGTATCTTGGCTGGATGGTCTATTATTATTGCGGTTTTGCTGTTTCTAGCTTATTTGACCAAAAGTAGTGCAATGTTCTCGCGTCAAGTATTAATCACTTGGTTTATCTCTGTTCCCTTTGTCATATTTACAGCCCATTACTTGATTCGCAAAGCTCTCTATACGAAAACAAATAGCCGGACTGCTGTCATCGTAGGGGCTACTCCTCTGGGAAGACAACTGGCAACGGAAATGGCCACTTCATCAGGTTTAGGCATCAAGCTTATTGGCTTTTTTGACAATAATCTTGCGCCATCGTCTAATCCGTTAGAGGCCCCAATTCTGGGCAAGTTAGAACAGGTATTAGACTATGTAAAAAGAGTAAGGACAAGCATTGTCTATATTGCCCTACCTATCGAAGATTCACGCTACGCATACCAAATTATTGACTCGTTGCGGGATACTACGGCTTCTGTATATTTCATGCCAGATATCTCTGCCTTTGATCCACTGCGCTTGAGTGTGCAGAGAATCAACGGGGTCCCTGCTTATGAGATATATGAGACTCCTTTTGTTGATGGTTTTGCTCGATTAGCGAAACGGGCTAGCGACATTATTATTTCCAGCATTATTCTGCTCTTAATTTCTCCTATCATGGCGGCTATCGCTATTTTAGTTAAACTAACTTCTCCAGGCCCCATTCTCTTCAGGCAGCGCCGCTATGGGCTCAACGGGGAAGAAATCATTGTGTATAAATTCCGTTCCATGACCGTCACCGAAGATGGGGATCAAGTTACACAGGCTTTGCGCAATGATACTCGGTGTACTCCCATAGGAAGGCTTTTGCGGCGTTCGTCCTTGGACGAGCTACCCCAGTTCATCAATGTCCTTCAGGGCCGTATGAGCATTGTTGGTCCCCGGCCTCATGCCGTAGCTCATAACGAGGAATATCGGAAGTTGATTAGTGGTTACATGCTCCGGCACAAAGTCAAGCCTGGAATTACGGGTTGGGCCCAAGTGAACGGGTATCGGGGCGAGACCAATAGTTTGGACAAAATGGCTCGTCGCGTGGAGTATGACCTTGAATACATGAGTAATTGGTCACTGGCCTTTGATCTGGCAATTATCTTCAAGACCTTAATTACGGTCCTGCGCGATAGGAACGCTTACTAGAGTCTTTTGGGCCAAACACGGCAGATAGCGATAGACAGGCAATGCCCAAATTAATCGAGATATCAGCCAGATTAAATACAGGGAAGTGGATCAGTCGAAAGTCTAAGAAGTCTACTACTTGACCCGTTACAAATCGGTCCAGCCCATTACCTATAGCTCCCCCTAGAATGAATCCATACCCCCACTGTTCAAGAGCAGAGATTTGAGGGCTCGCTAGAACATAAATCACTAAGCCAATGCTAACCATTAAAGAAATCCATTTTAGCCATTCACTACCTCCGACAAACAGGCTGAAGGCAGCTCCTGTATTGCGGACATGGGTCAAGTGAAACACCCCTTGCCATAGAGGTATAGTTCCTCCTAAGGCCAAACTATTGACGATCCATTGTTTGCTTAAGGCATCTACAGCAACAACAACGACTGCCGCTACCCAGAACCAAAATTTTTTTACCTTGATCACAGCTACAGCCTAATCGGATGGGGGTACTTTTATGTAACAGTAGTAAGCACAAGCTAGCAAGGCATAAGTGCTTGAGCATTTTTCGTCGCTATTGGTACGAACTGGTTCTTTTCCCCCTGACACTGCTTTTGGATGTTGCTGGAGTTTCTGCCGCTTATTCAGCTTCGTACTGGCTGCGCTCTCTGGCCCCAAACTCGCTGCGGCCCCAAGTTTATGTAGGATTGACAGCGGTTAGTTGCCTGATTGTCGTCATTATTTTTGCCTTTTTTGGCCTCTATCGCCAAAAGCGACGGGAATCTCGCTTTGATGAGGCCGTGCTTGTACTATTGGGCGTCGGAACTTCTCTTGGGGTGCTCTTAGCTGGGGTATTCTTTATTCGGTCAATTTCCATATCCCGCTTGGTATTGCTCTACACCTTTGGGATTACCGCTTTACTACTGGTTTTAGTCCGTCTGGGATTGCAGGGCTTTGATGAATGGATGCGGAATCGAGGATTTGGGCTAAGGAGGCTCCTTATTTTGGGAACCAGCCTCAGCGCACAGACCCTGGGAGAGCGCCTCGAACGCAATTTATCCCTCGGCTATGAATTAGTTGGCTACCTAACCGATACCAAAGATGACCTAGAAGGCCCTAAGGTCTTGGGGACTGTAGATGAACTAGCCAAACATTTGGTACTAGCAGGCCCAATTGATGAGGTCTGGTTGGCTTTACCTGAAAAACCTGGACAAGAGGTTGCACACCTGATTGCGACCATAAAGAGTCAAGCTGCTGTGGAGATTAGGATCCTGCCCGATGTCCTAGAATTTTTCACCTTGCGCTTGGATGTAGATTCTCTGGGCGGGATGACCATACTCACCCTGCGAGATACCTCTCTGCGCAAGCCCTCGAATCGGGTTTTAAAACGCACATTTGATCTCATCCTGTCAGGCTTAGCCTTGGTCATCTTCTCTCCCCTCATACTTTTGATTGCACTGGGCGTGAAACTATCAAGCCCAGGACCAATTTTGTATAAACAAGAGCGAGTCAGTCGAGATGGAGATGGTTTTGGAATTTATAAATTCCGCTCCATGTATATTGATTCAGAAGCTACAGGCCCAGGTTGGACACGACCAGAAGACCAGAGAGTAACTCCCTGGGGGCGCATTATCCGCAAAACGAGCTTAGATGAGCTACCTCAGCTTTTCAATGTTTTTCTCGGTGAGATGAGTTTGGTAGGCCCTCGCCCTGAGCGGCCTTATTACGTAGAGCAATTCAGTCAAGATATTCCTAAATACTTAGATCGCCATCTGGTCAAAACAGGAATTACAGGCTGGGCACAAATTCATGGTCTCAGAGGAGATACTTCTATTCCTGAGAGAATACGCTACGACCTCTATTACATTGAGAACTGGTCCTTGCTCTTAGATCTAAGGATTTTGACGGTAACTGTTTGGCAGTTTTTCAGAGGACAATATAACGCCTATTAGTAGCTTTCCCAAACCGCGCTAGCTGGTTATTGCAGTCTGCTTTCGGAAAGATTTAGGCATAAGCTCACACAGAGCAGTTGACACGGGATACACCACTCCTTAAGATCACATAGGTATGCATATTGGGGCTTAGCCAAGCGGTAAGGCAGCTGGTTTTGGTCCAGCCATTCGGTGGTTCGAATCCATCAGCCCCAGCTCAAATTCTTACAAGAAAACACTGGAACGCCCCATGGAGTTCCGTCCAATGTTAAAACAGGGTAATACCTTCGTTGGAATCTGTATGGACGCTCTCATACGCACCCCAGCTCTTGCCAAGGCAGACCCGTGGATAGAAGCGACTAGAGCCCTGCGCTTTTCCATCGGGATGGAACCAGTTACCCAGGTACACGCTTTGGAGCATGGCACTATATGGGTACTTTCCGAGAAATACCCAAAGCTACAACTGGGGGGAGCTTCTACCAACCAGGGATTTTACGTGTATGGACAGATAGAGCCGCAGATTTTGCTGGCAGCAGCCAGCGAAGCTCTAGAACGCTTCAAGCAAGGAGAAGCTGACTTAGCAGTTCATCCCCGCTGTGGAACCAATCTCTCCGTAGGTATGCTGCTAACCATGGGATTTGCCTTCGGATTTAATCTATTACTTCCCCGAAGACTCCCCAATTTAGTCATGGGAGCAGGTTTGGCTGCAATGTGTTCTTCTTTGTTGTCCCCTAGTTTGGGAGCCAAAGCACAGAAGTATGTCACCACAGATATTCCTATGAATTTATCGATTCTGGGGATTAAAACACAAACAGACTGGATGGGGCGCAAGACTCATTTTGTCCAAACCCAATACCACAGTTGAATTAGGCGCTTGGGTAGAGCCGCACGTTCTATTAGGCTTAAAGACTGAAGACTGGAATCAGCTTCGGCTGTCTGGGCTCCGTCACTTTTTCATAGAAGGCTTTAAACACGGACGTTTAGATCTGCGACTTGTGGACCGCACCCATTCCCAATATCTGCCTGGTCTTTTGCAAGAGCAATTACAGGGTTCAGTTTGTCATGTGTGGGTACATACCTTGCGCTGGAGCATTACTCGCCAATGTAAAACCTTAAGGGAATTGGAGCATCTTGCTTCTCCTCTAGATTACGCAAGCAAGAAGCATCTTGTCTGTGACCTAAGAACCTATGCTTCCCTAATGTTGACCCACGGCCGAGAGCATCAACTCAGCGGAGACATCGAGCAGCATGGGGGGCTATTCGCTGACGTGACGCGCTTACATGACGGCAAGGAGCTCATAGATTCTCCACTCCGTTGGGCCTTGGACTCCATTGCAGCCAATCCTGATATACAAACTATCCACCTTGATTACTGCCGCTATCCCAATCCAAATATCAGCCCCATAAGACGGCATGTTCACTATCAGCAGTCTGAAAGAGAACATGAAGTATCTCGGCGCACCCGTAATATCGCTCAGCTGCTGGAGATTTTGGTCCAACGCTATGGTCGAGAACGTCTCTCCGCCACCCCGATCACTTCTTTTAATCCGGAAGTAGGTCAAGATTGTCGAGATTTTTTTCAGAATACCTGCTTTGTTGTTCCTCAGTGTTATGCAGAAACAGATCACCAGGTAGCTAGCTTTCTAAAACTCTGCCAGAATTGCGAAGGCCAAATGATGTGTGGAGTTGTTCATGGCCCATCGTCTAATCATCCCTATGGAGCTTATGCACAAATAAAACGCATCTCCAGAATTGCTGGAGATGCGCCAGGTCTAATTGGTTTGTGTTTTTGGAAGTTCAGTAAAGAACTGATTCATGAACTCTCAGGCACTTCCCCTAACCAATAGTCACTTGGTCAATGGTTACCCCTGTTGCACCAGGCACACGCTTAGCTACAGCGACCATCTTATTGAGAATTGCCTGGCTAGGAACAGAGCCTTTCAGCACGACCGTTCCACCTGTTTGGGCAACATAGAGGGTGTCGACGTCATCCAATTCTGCATCATCATCAAAAGCTGCGGCCACTCGCTTGGCGAGACCACTCTGGTCATACTCTCCACTGAGACCTACCCGCTCTGGGGCTATTGTTTGCCCTGTCGGGCTAGTAGCTTGAGCTACAGCTGCGGGTGGTTTTTCTAAACCAAAGAGACGCATCAGAAAACCCATGGGATATCTCCGTAATTTCCAATCCCCATCATACCTAAGCCAATGTCGTTTTGGGTTCTCAGTTGCAGCTTATACACAACTTTTTAGACCGCCCAGGGGGATCAAGCTTTCAAAGAAGAATCATAAACAGAACAAAATTTCTCTAAAATTTGGGAAAAAACTTGTTCTGGAGCTTGTGTGGCATCGATGCGGAAAATCCGCGTCGGATAAGCTTCCTCTAAAGCCAAAAATCCAGCATAAATGCGTCTATGAAAGTCGATTCCACTGAGCTCCAAACGATCTAATGCTTGACTATTTTTCCTAGCCAAGCCCACTTCTGGCGGAATGTTCAACCAAAAAGTGAGGTCCGGAGCAAGTCCATTGGTCGCCATGGTATTAAGCTGCTCAATCCAGTCAAGATTAAGTTGCCGACCATAGCCTTGATAAGCCACCGTAGAGTCGGTAAATCGGTCACAGAGGACTATTTCTCCTCGCTTCAAGGCGGGGGTGATCACTTCCCCTATATGTTGGGCTCGGTCTGCACTGTATAGAAGTAACTCTGCTCGCTCATCCACTGATATTTGACTCTCTAACAATAGACTCCGCAATTGCTGCCCTAAGGGAGTCCCCCCAGGTTCATGGGTAACTAGACAGGGTATTCCTTGTCTAGAACACCAAGCTGCAAGTTTTTTAACTTGTGTGGACTTACCCGCACCTTCTCCGCCTTCAAATGTGACAAACATGAAACATCTCTTTACACTTTTAGTAACCTATGGCAGGATCTTAGAAGA
>CASBPW010000246.1 GCA_949127685.1 Candidatus Sivonenia alaskensis PMM_0068
GTCCTATGTGCAAACGATTGTTGGCAATTGCCATCTCAGTGACAAAGAGGGCTATCACGTACCCGTCAGTACCGTAGATCACCAACTCAAGTAATTTCTCTACTCCAAAAAGCCCCTCTGTGCAGAGGGGCTTTTTAAATGGGAACACACCGCCACAATCCCTAGAATTCTGGTGGCCCAGAATTGTTTACTGCAATTTCCTCTGTTATTACGCTGTATTATGGTGCAATACGCAGAGGAATGTTGCAATGGACAGCGTTAAAGAGACGGTTAGTTTTCGGTTAGATCCTAGTCTGAAGGCAGCGCTGGATGAAGTGGGTGTAGTCCTGGACCGCGACCGCACCTGGATTATCAATGATGCTTTGAGAGCATACCTGGAGGTTTACCACTGGCAGCTCAAGCAGATTGATCAGGCCATTGCTGGAGCAGATCGTGGTGAATTTGCTACGGAGCAAGAGGTCAAGGCTGCTTTGGATGCATGGCGCTCGGAGTGAAAAAGATTCTTTGGCAAAAGCAGGCCATCACCAACCTAAACGATGCACGGCAGTATATTCAGGCTCAAAACCCAGAAGCGGCACAGAGTATCATCGACCGTATGGAAAAAGTCATAAACCAGTTGCCATCCTTCCCCATGAGCGGACGGCCTGGGCGAAGGAGCGACACTCGTGAATTGGTAGTCACGCGTACGCCTTTCCTGGTGGTGTACCGGGTTAGCGAAGACGTTGTGGAGATCCTGTCCTTGTTCCACACTTCAAAGCAATGGCCTGACTAGACTTAGACGCTGATCAGTCCCTATACCAACGCCGGGCCAGCTATATACTGTTCTGCCAAACTTACTTCTTGGGGACTGCCCATAATCACGGGTACTCGCTGGTGAAGCTGGGTAGGGACGATATCAAGAATCCGCTCTGTCCCTGTAGTCGCTTTCCCACCAGCCTTTTCAAGGATATAGGCCAGAGGATTGGCCTCATAGAGGAGACGGAGCTTCCCTTCAGGATTTTTAGCCGTTCCCGGATAGAGGAAAACCCCTCCATGCAAAAGCGTTCGGTGGATATCGGCAACCAGAGAACCGACATAGCGCCCACTGTAGCCCTTAGCGCTTTTGATATGGTCCACGTAGGCTTGAATTTGGGGAGACCAGTTTTGGTAGTTGGCCTCGTTCACGCTGTAATACTTGCCCTTCTCAGGAATGCGTATATGGGGGTGAGAAAGCAGAAATTCGCCAATCCCCGCATCCAGGGTAAAACCATTCACTTCATCCCCGGTGCTGTAGACCATCATCGTGCTCGGACCATAGAGAATATAGCCAGCGGCGACTTGCTGGACTCCAGGCTGGAGCAAACTGGCTTCCGGCGAAATGGCATGCTGTTGGCGAAGCACAGCAAAACTAGAGCCAACCGTAACGTCACAGTCTAGGTTAGAAGACCCATCTAAGGGGTCAATCAAAAGGGAATAGCCGCCCACAGGACAGGCTTGAATCAAGTGCTCTGGGCCTTCTAGCTCTTCAGAAACCAAAACACAGATTAGGCCAGTGTCTCGGAAAGCCCGAATAAAGGTTTCGTTGGCATACTCATCCATCTTCCGGACTTCTTCGCCCTGTACATTAATATCGCCCGTAAAACCAAGTGCTTCCTCAATCAAACCGGCTCGACTTAGTTCACGGCTAATCACCCGTGCCGCCAAACTAATTTGAATGAGCAGGGCACTAAATTCTCCGGTGGCCCCTGGCTGTTTGCGTTGATTTTGGAGAATGAAATTATGTAGCGTAATGCCTCTCGTGGGTTCCATAACGTCCTCTTTCGTGGATGACTAGACAAGCTCTGCGACCACAGCCTGCGTATCTAACTCTGTTCCCCTGAGACAAGCCCCAATCAGCTCTGCGCCTGTCAATATCGACGATTCCAGGTTGGCACACAGTAGATTGCTATTGCGCAGATTTGCACCCACTAAACAGGCTCCTGTCAGGTTTGCCCCTTCCAGGTTAGCGCCTTCCAAATTCGCGCCGGTTAGATTGGCACCACTGAGGTCAGCCCCTTCCAAATTCGTTCCGGATAGGTCCGTTCCTCGCAGATCACTGCCGCGCAGGTCTGTTTCCAGCATAGACGTGCCACTGAGATTGGCTCCTCCCAGGAAAGAGCCCCCCAGAGAAGCTTGGTCTAGCTGTGCTCCTACCAAAATAGCCCCCCGCAAATCGGCATTGCGCAGGTCTGCCTTAATCATATGCGCTCCCGTGAGGTCTGCCCCCCGCAAGGAAGCCCTCAGATTTGCCTGGAAGGCTCGAATCCCCGTTAAATCCGCACCCGCCAATTGGGCCTGTTCTAAATTGGCACCGGTAAAATCTGCACCACTCAGGTCTTTTCCTTCCAAACGACTTTCTCGCAAGTCCGCACCCCGGAATTGCTTGGTACTCGTCGTTTCCATATACCCAGATAACCAACTGGAAGGAATGGCTTGGGGCCTAGTGGGCATGTTCAAGAATCCCATTTCCGCCAGACGCACCACATGGCCTAGGGTTTCCACCAATTTGGGGTCCCAGAGACGGCCTGATTCTTCCTGACAGCGCGTAAAAGCTTCTCCCAAGGTCAGGGCAGGACGAGCACCCCGAGGTTGCGTCATTTTTTGGAAGTGAGCCACCAGCCCCAAAATTCTAGACCCCTGAGGAATTTCCTCCCCCTTTAGGCCGTCGGGCTTACCAGAGCCATCCCATGCCTCTTTTTTACGGGCAATCAGCTGTGTGATCGCATTGAGCTCAGGCATGGCGCCCAAGAGTTTCACTGCGTGCATCGGATGATTTTGGAGGATGGCTCGCTCTTCGTCATTCAGGTCATCCTCGGCTTTGAGGAATAA
>CASBPW010000247.1 GCA_949127685.1 Candidatus Sivonenia alaskensis PMM_0068
GAACGACCCGCCATTTCCAGCTTCCGTCATGGCATGGAAATTCTGCAACAGGGAGAGATTCTGGTCCTCTTCCCCGAAGGTAACCTCTTCTATGAGCGAGAAATCCAACCGTTGAAGCCTGGTCTGGCTCGTCTTGCCCTGCAAACAGAAGCCAGTCAACCGGGTCTTGGCTTAAAGGTCGTACCGATGGCGTTACACTATGACTCCATAATGCCCCGTTGGCGATGCAAGGTCTCTGTCTGCATAGGTGCGCCGCTCCAACTATCTGACTATGCGGTGGATTCCGTTAAGCGTAGTGCTCAAGTCTTGACGGCTGATTTAGACTTGGCTCTCAGGAAATTGGCGATGCCACCCAACGCTGGGGCTAAGTGCTTGTCTGTTGAGGAGTAATTGACAGGCCACAGAGCACATGAGAATATGAAGAGCGCTCGTAATAGAGTGTGCGGGGCTATAGCGCAGTTGGTAGCGCACCTCAATGGCATTGAGGGGGTCAGCGGTTCGAGTCCGCTTAGCTCCACCAGATTTTTTAAATTGATGTAGTAAGTTGTTGTGCTTCCTTGCACACGGAGCCCTGAACAAGTTTCTCAAATTCTTTTCGTAGTCTTGACATACGAAAAAACTCCACAGCACAAATATATATATCAAATCCGGTTAATGGCTTGATATAAAACGGTGAAATTGTTAGCTCCACCGAGGTTCAAACATCTGACAGAAGTTAGGATTTACTTAAATCCGACAGCTGCCTGCCAAACAAAGGCCAGCAAGAAGAAGAAGATGGGGATGACCGGAAGCAAGTCGATCAAAGGGTTCATCCAAGCCCATTCGGGTGGAGTGCTGTTGGCTAACAAAAGAGCTAAATGCATAAAACTGACACCTATTTTAAGTGCGCCCTAACTTGACGATTATCTTAACACGGGGTTACTCAAGTTAACCCATCTTTGTCCATGGCTTCGCCAACTTTTAGCCCCATCCTGGAAAGCACTGCTTAGAGAGGCTTTAAGGCTTGTCCTGCTGCTGGGGAACCCCAAGAATTGGGCCATTTATCCAGCCTTGGTTTCCCCTGGGACGAGGATGCTGTTTCTACCGGATCTCGACCAGCTTGATTTGAAAATTCAGCTTTTTGCCAGCCAGCGGAGGATTGGCGTCTACCGTAATGGTTTTATCGTTTACGCCGAGAACCTTGACCGCAATCGGGGTCCCCGTCGCCATACGCAGTTGCAAGGTCTGTCCTTTCTCCACTTTTTGCTGGCCCAGTTTTTCACGGGGAAGCTCCCCTTTTTTCTTGGGGTCATAGGTGCCATAGCCCTCTTCAGGAGGGACCTTTAGCGTCCGCTCTTCCCCTACCTTCATGCCCGTCACACCTTTGTCAAATCCGGGAATAACCTGTCCTCCCCCAATTTTGAATTCTAGGGGCGCTCTTCCTTTAGAAGAATCCGCCACCGTGCCATCGTCCAAAGTCAGGGTGTAGTCCACTTTGACGGTGTCGCCCTTCTGGGCCACGCGGTTTACGGCGGGTGGAGTGCTACAGGCCGTGATGGCAAGGGCCAACAGCCAGAGGGGAGCTTTTTTGTAGATTAACATGGACCTATTGTTACATAGGGGACCTAGGGCTTGAGGCAGCGCCTATACTCGAGGGAAACCATCCCCAGTTATATGGCTCTGCATCTCAGCGCAACGACGCTCACAACCTATACCCGTTGTCCCTATGCCTACGCGCTCGAAAAAGTAGCCAAGGTGCCGGCCTATCTCAAGTCGATTAGTCCTGAGATGCATACGGGCACAGCCTTACATGCAGTGCTGCAAAGCATGGTGAATGAACCGGAGCTGACGCCAGAAAAAGCTCAGGCCAAACTAGAACAAAGCTTTAACTGGAATAACTACCAAGATCCTCAGCAAGCTCAGGCTCAATTTGCCATCGCCCAACAGCGACTTCAGGGCTGGTTGGAAACGCCCTATGGCTGGGGCGCAGGCGAAGTGATTTCGGTAGAAAAGATGCTGCGCAGTCCAGAAGTAGAAGGTTTGATTCTCTGGGGCAAGCCGGATATGGTGCGGGTGGCAGAAGACAATATCCTGGAAGTCGTGGATCATAAGTCAGGTCGCTATGTCCCCAGCCTGAAAGAACAAAAAGCAAGCTGGCAAGCAATTGTGTATCGTCTTTTGGTAGAAATTCGCTGGCCTGAATTTAGCGATTATCGGATTAGTTTTAGTTATCTAGCCACCCAATCAGTCTTGCCCATTGTCTACACTCCGTCGGAAGTAGAGTCGATGTGGCAGAGGATTTTGCAGATTGCAGAGCGGATTGGGAAAGCCCGTGCTTCAGTAACTCTAGATATTGCTTTAGATGAAGCCTTTCCAGCCAGGCCTGGTTCCCATTGCCGCTATTGCAATACCCGGATGGCTTGTTCCTTTTATGATGGGCAAGAAGACTATGCTGCGACCGCCCATTAGATGGCTCTTGCTACTTCAAGCTAAACAGCGAGGTTTGGACATAAAGCCCCCTAATCCTACAGAATTAGTACTGCTGGCGAAATATTTTTTCATATTCCAGCACCGATTATGCAGTACCGCCTAAGCGGGCAAAGGGAGAGGTTCGGGTGGACGCATAAATTGGTATTAGCTATAGGCTTCCATGGGGAGACAAAAACAGACAAAGTTCCGTTCTCCATAGACATTATCAATACGACTCACCGCAGACCAGAGCTCATGTTCACGGATGCAGGATAAGGGGCTGGTTCGTGGGAATAACTGTGGTTCGAGACATCGAACACCAAAGAGTCAAAAATTTTCCGTATATTCCCTAGGAAGCAGGATGATATCTAGAAAAATATCGGCTGAAACCCTGATGTAACGTTGAATATTTCCGCATATCATCCGGAATTAGCAGGATATCCAGAAATCTTATGGATATCACCTCATATCGGCATATTATCTGGAAATGAAACCGTGACTATAGAAACTTCACCTAAGCAGCTACTAGACCAAGTGAGCAATGTAATCCGAGTCAAGCACTTGTCCCGCACCCGGATCACTGTACAAAAGTTTGCCTTCAAGCTGTCTTCCACAGCGGGTTGCTCGACAACCCCGAACGAGGGCGAGATGCCCCAGAACTTGAGCTGATCCTGGAAGTCCTCCTATAGATACTGTGTTCCGTGGTCCATCTGCAAAGAAAATCCCTTGCCACATCCACCGAGTTAGACTGGTGGCTTAGGAAATGAAGCGGCTGTTGGGTTTTTTGAATAGCCCCTCGAAAGTGGGGATTTCTCAAAAAAAGACCCCTCTCTGCTGATGGCTAGAAAGGGGTTTAAGATAGCTTTTTTCTCCTAACCCAAGGCAAGAAGTAGAGGTCTAGGTTGTAGACGAAAGACCTTAACGGTCATCTAGGACATTGATACCAGGAAGTTCTTTGCCTTCCAGCAGTTCCAGAGAAGCCCCACCTCCAGTGGAAATGTGGCTCATCTTATCGGCAATGTTCAGTTTTTCTACGGCAGCTACAGAATCACCACCCCCGACGATCGTAGTTGCACCTGCTTTGGTGCGCTCAGCGAGAGATAAGGCCACCTGCTCAGTTCCGTGAGCAAAGCGGTCAAATTCGAACACGCCCATCGGACCATTCCAGACCACCGTTTGTGCATCCGCCAAGGCGGCTTGGAAGGCTTTGACAGAATCAGGACCAATGTCCAATCCCATCCAACCATCAGGAATATTTTCTACCGGAACCGTTTGAGCATTGGCATCAGGCTTGAAGTTGTCCGCTATGACTACATCCGTAGGCAGTAGTAATTGCACACCCCGTTCCTTAGCAATACGCTCCAAATCTTTAGCCAATTCCAGTTTGTCTTCTTCCACCAAAGACTTACCAACCGCTAGACCACGGGCTTTGTAAAACGTAAAAATCATACCCCCGCCAATCAGGAGCTTGTCCACTTTGTTTAATAGCGCTTCGATAACCCCAATTTTAGAACTAACTTTGGAACCACCGATGATCGCTACCAAGGGACGCTTGGGTTCATCCACAGCACCCTTGAGATACTGAATTTCTTTTTCGAGAAGCAGTCCGGCTACAGCAGGCTTCAGGTACGTGGCAACCCCTGCAGTAGAAGAGTGCGCGCGGTGAGCCGCGCCAAAGGCATCATTCACATAGAGGTCTGCCAGCGCAGCCAACTGCTTAGAAAATTCAGGGTCGTTCTTTTCTTCCCCTGCATAAAACCGGACATTTTCCAGAAGCACCACATCGCCATCAGCCATTGCCTTGACTGTTTTCTGGACTTCTTCGCCAATTACATCGTCGGTTTTCACCACAGGCTGACCCAAAAGTGCGCTCAGGCGGGTTTGGACAGGGGTCAGACGCATACTTTCTTCAAATTTACCTTTAGGACGGCCAAAGTGGCTGACCAGGATCACCCGTGCCCCCTTACCCGTCAGCGCTTGAATCGTAGGTACTGCCGCCCGGATTCTAGTGTCATCGGTGATCTCGCCTTGGTCATTGAGGGGGACGTTGAAATCCACCCGTACTAATACCTTTTTGCCTTTAAGTTGTTCTGCACTCAGATCCGCAATCGTCTTCTTCGCCACAATTAATCTCCTAACTGCACTGCCGGGTTCATTGTAGAGGGATTTTCTACATAGGAATAATCGGGTTTCCCCTGACCTTTCACCCTTGGCTACCTCTTAGCTACCTTCTAACTGGTATAAGAAGCTATATGCAAGGGATCCTAACTGGTCGGCAAATGCGTAAGCACCATCCAAACGCCAATCCCCACCAAAAGCACGCCGCTGCCCTGCGTCAACACCCCACTATATTTTCGAAGGGTCATCATGCCCTTGATCATGCCGGTGAATAGGCCAGCAAGAACCAGAGGAATACCGTGACCCAAGGCATAGCTAAAGAGAAAGGCAGCGCCTAACCAGGGACTTTTGCTGGTAGATACAAAACCCAAGAGGGCAAATAGGACCGGGCTGCTACAGGGAGAAGCCACCAAACCAAAAGTGGCACCAATAAACAGGGGCTTCAAGGCAGTAGGCGGATTATAGGTATCGAGAAAAGCAAGGCGAGGTAATTGAAAATGGATGATTTCTAGTTGAAAAAGCCCTAAAATTACTGCTAAAAGGCCAATCAGGCTAAAAAAGAGCCAAGGATAGGGTAGTTGACCATAGATACTTCCTACCAACCCAGCTACCAATCCAAGGGCGGTGAGGGTCAGCGAGAGGCCCAGGATAAACCATAGACATTGAAGCGCAGTGTGGCTTAGAGATTTCTGCTCCTGCCCGGCAATATAGCCCACGGTGATGGGCAACATAGAAAGGGTACAGGGACTAAAACTGGTCAAGACGCCCGCCAAAAACACCAATCCGAGGGATAGAGGAGTGATCTGCGTTAAAGAGCCCTGGACCGCACTGGTCAGAGCCTGTTCCCACTGGAAGAAAGTTTCCATGTTCTGCTTAGATACTGCCCTTTCCCAGAGTAATGGACAAGACGAGCAAAGGGCGAATCCTTAAGTTCGGCATTATGTGGGAACAATAAAGTTTAATAACGGATTGCGAAGTTATATTAAGAAAAGGAACGAATTCACTCGCCACTTTAGGAGCTGCACATGAATCCTTTTAACATCCAAAGCACTACGCTCAATGGCCTCAAGGCTTTTTACGCTGCTGAATTGGGTATTGCTACTGCTTCTGAACTGGGTATCAAGGCTTTAGGCCTCGATAGAATCGCTCGCCCGATTGTCGATATCCAGCGC
>CASBPW010000248.1 GCA_949127685.1 Candidatus Sivonenia alaskensis PMM_0068
CACTTGCACTTCCACAATTTTGGTAGCCCCTTCTCCATCCCGTGCCACTTTCTTTGCCAGATCGATACAGACGTCGGTGAGCATTTGCTCCAGGATGTTGGCCTCTGGGCTTTGAGCGTCGGTGATCAAGGGATTACCTGCCGCACCATTGGCCAGCGCTAAAATCATGTCGTTGGTGCTAGTGTCGCCATCTACCGTGATTTGATTAAAGGAAACTTCTACGGCCCTGGAGAGTAATTCTTGCCAGAGGGATTTTTCCACGGACACATCGGCGGTGATGAATCCTAGCAGAGTGGCCATGTTTGGGTGAATCATCCCAGACCCTTTAGCAATGCCGCCGATGCGCACGGTCTTCCCAGCAATCTCCCCTTCTAAGGCAATGGTCTTTTCGATTAAATCTGTAGTCAAAATGGCCTCAGCAGCCTGTTCGGAACCCATATCCGTAGAGATCTCGGAGACTAGTCTAGACGCATGCTTACGAATCTTCTGCATCGGCAGGGGCACCCCAATCACTCCCGTAGAAGCGACAAGAATTTTTTCTGGGCTCACTTCCAGCAGGCGCCCAAAGATTTCCGCTGTTTCATAAACGGCTGCGATGCCTTCTTCCCCCGTAGCCGCATTAGCATTTCCAGCGTTGACTGCGATGGCCCGCATCGTGGCTTGCTCGCGCACCCGTTGTTCATTGATGTTGACGCAGGCTGCTCTAAAGGCATTTCGGGTAAAGGTTCCTGCGGCCACCGCGTCTACTTCTGAGACGATCAAAGCGAGGTCTGGTTTGCCTGAGGGTTTAATGCCCGCCGCTAAACCACCGGCATAGAATCCTTTTGCTGCTGTAACTCCACCAGGAATGGTCCGCCACATCTGTTTGTACCCTGTATGCATTCATATAGTACGTCTAGTAGGTCAGAGGAGGTATCTTCAGGCTTAGTTAAATCAGGTTGGCTATGGTAGGATCACAAAACCCGGAGAGATGGCTGAGTGGTCGAAAGCGGCAACCTGCTAAGTTGTTACACGGGTTAAACTGTGTCGAGGGTTCGAATCCCTCTCTCTCCGCCAGTTTTCTCCCAGAGTACCTCACGTTACATTTTGAAGTGCAAGCTCTACCAAAGCGTTTAAGCTGATGTCCTTTTTTTCAGCCTGGGTAGCCGCTTGGCGGTGCAGTTCAGGAGAGATACGCAGATTGAAGCGGCCAGAGAAAGGTTTATCTGGAGTCTTTCCAAGGGCCTGACAGTCCTCTAAATATTCATCAATGGCTGCGTGGAAAGACTGCTGTAGTTTATCTACCGACAAGCCATTATCGCCAAAGGTAATCAGTATCTCGGCTGCGCTATCTGATCCAATTCCATAGGCTTGCACCAACTCTGGAACAGCTTCGCGCGTGAGCGTGGTCATCTTGTGGATTGTATAGACATGTCTTCCCCCGCTATAAGGAGGCGGAAAAAAGAATGTTCATCAAAAAACGCCAAACTACCGCAATATACCAAAATCGTATACGATAACTCCGTGCATGTAATTGCTAAGCCCGTCTTGGTTAAGTTCTGGAACAAATATCCAGAGGCAAAGACCGCTCTGGAGCGTTGGCATCAGATCATGAAGAGCGAGACTTTCACAAGTTATGCTGAGCTGCGGGAGTTATTTGGTAGTGCAGATCAGGTGGGGGACTTAGTTGTCTTCAATATTGGGGGCACTAAGTATCGTCTGATTACTGTCGTCCATTACAACCGAGGCAAAGTCTACATACGTCATATTCTTACCCATGCAGAATATGACTGTGTTACAGGGAGGAACGACAAATGAGCTACACTCTACCCGCTCCAGAGGACATTCTGGAAGCTTGGCGACCTTTTAATGAAGTGATAGGAGTAACCTCGGTAAGCACGGAGGAAGACTATAACAGGGCCATGAGCCTCATTAACTCCCTGCTCGATGTGATCAAGGGAGATGAAGATCACCCTTTAGCCGATGTGTTGAACTATCTGTCAGACCTCGTTATCCCCTATGAATAGGAACACTATCCTATTGGCGATACTTCCCCCCGCGACCTATTGGAGTTCTTGATGGAGCAGCAGGGACTTAAGCAAGAAGACCTAGCAGACTGTGCCCCTCAAAGTCGCATCTCAGAAATATTGAACGGCAAGCGCACCGTCAGCAAAGAAATAGCAAAACGTTTAGCCAAGCGCTTTAAAGTCTCGGTTGACCTGTTTATCTGAGGACAGTGCTACCTGGACCGCTATACTTGTCCCAGCCTCAAGAGCTAAAACCAGCTACAAAGATTTCTAGATGCATAGACAGCATTCTTCCGACCAACAAAGTCTATCTACAGCCATTCTCGATGGCATGAGCCAAATCCTCTGCGCGCGGGTTGGTTTCGGCAGGCGCAGCCGACAAGGGCAGCCGACAAACCCCAACCTCTTCCATCATGAGCACCGTTGAATCACCCTTTTCCTATACTCAGTTCCTCAATGGTTTAGACCATTTTGGTATTGAGCTGGGCTTGGAGCCGATTCGGGAGCTGCTGGCGCTGATGGGAAATCCTCACCAGTCCCTCCGAGTCGTTCATGTTGCCGGGACGAATGGTAAAGGTTCTACCTGTGCTTATATTGCTCAAATGTTGCATAGCAGCGGTTATGCTACAGGTCGCTACACTTCTCCCCATCTGATTGATTGGCCTGAACGGATTTGGGTGCGCGGACAGTCCATCACGCCAGAAGCCTTAAATCAAGCCCTTCAAGAAGTAGCGGCTATCTTAGAACAGCATCCTCATCTCCAAATCACCCAGTTTGAAGCCTTCACGGCA
>CASBPW010000249.1 GCA_949127685.1 Candidatus Sivonenia alaskensis PMM_0068
TCAGCACCGTTCCCTTCTATGCCTTCGCGTTCTTGGAGCCATTGTTGAAACAGCTTGATTCCCAGAGTTCGAGATTCAGAGTTCTCGTTCTTCAGTAGCGTGAGGACGCGCTCTGGACGGATATGGAAGAGCCACTGGTCAAGTTCTTTTTGTAAGGAGAGGAATTTACCTGAGTCTTGGAGGCAGGAAGAGGCCGCTTCAAGTTCTGCGGCAGCGGCTTCTAACTGGCCTCTTAAACGCAACTCTTGGGCTAGCTCTTTATGGGCAAGGATGGACAAAAGGGCAAGGTCTTGTTCTGCAGAGGAAGAGTTAGGACCACTGGAAAAATTGGGCTGGAAGTTGTGTATGGCAGAAAGAACTTCTGGTGCTTCGCCACTCTCTAACAGCAACACCAGACCAGCTAACAGTTGATGCTGCTCCAATTGAAGTTTGGAGGTAGATACCGCCAGATTCTGATCATAGAGTTTCCGTTCCTCCTCGTTACTCAAGGTTTCATAGGCCCTGAGCATGAGGTTTTGCCGCTCCTGCTTTACTTGCTCGGAGAGCTCAGCGCGGGGAAGCTGTGCCTTGCGGTCTGAAAAAGCTTGCTCTATCTGATTTGCGCGCGCGTTGTGCGGCACATTGAGAATCTGATAAAAATCGAGGGGTAGGGCGTAACTGAGGGCCGGCATGGGCAATTCCAACGATACAGATGCATGAATGCGCTCGAAGACCTCTCTTAAGAGAGTGTGAACGATTGCTAACCGAATATCCTAGTAGGTCTTCTGAACTAGAATAACAACGGATTTGCAAAACACAAGGTGTAGCGCTTGAAAACCTTAGAAAAATTAGTAAACTCTATGGCTGAGGGAGATTCTTTTAGGACGCTGAGTCTGCTAACCCGCGAAATATCACGGGGATGAGCCGAAATTTCCTAGAAGCTCGCTTGGTGGCTGTCGTACGAGCCCCTGATCCGCAAACGGCTCTAGAGCGAGCAAAACTCTGTTTGTTGGGGGGCATTCAATGGATTGAAATCACCTGTAGCGTCCCAGCCTTTGAGGAGGTGATTCGTGATCTTTTAGACCCTCTAGACCCTCATCCAGCCTTTACCCTAGGCGCTGGTACGGTCCGTTCTCTAGAAGAGGCAGAAAAAGCGATAGCCGCAGGCGCTCAATTTTTGGTTTCTCCCCATACCGACGTAGCCTTGGTCCGGTGTGCTCAAGAAGCGGGTATTTTAGCCTGTGCGGGGGCCTACACTCCGACAGAAATCATGCAGGCATGGCATCTAGGTGCGGATTTCGTGAAACTTTTCCCCGTGCATCTGGGGGGCCCGGAATATGTGCGTTCTCTCAAGCAAGTGTTTCCTGAAATCCCCCTTTTTGCCTGTGGGGGTGTGGGTTTTCAGAATGCCCGTGATTATTTGAAAGCTGGAGCGAGTGCGGTTGGCATAGGGAGTTGCCTATGGCAAGGAGAACCTGGGCAAGACCCTGTGACTGCGATCAGGCGATTAACCGAAATCTATCCTGTGGTTTGAATTACCCCATGATTTCCTTTGTGCCCTTACAGTAAAACTATGGTTGCCCCTTCTGCTTCTCCTCCCCCAGAAACCTGTGATCCAAAACGCCCGCTGATTGAAATCAGGGGGTTAAAGAAGCGCTTTGGCACTAAAGTCATTCTCGATGGGATAGACCTGGATATTTACTCTGGCGAAGCGGTGGCTATTGTTGGCCCTTCTGGTACGGGTAAATCTACGATTTTGCGGATCGTTTGCGGCCTTTTAGCCCCCGATGAAGGCACAGTGCGAGTAGGTGGCCATGAGATCTCGGGGAATTTGGCGAATGGGGAATCCATGCCTTTCCAAATTGGCATGGTTTTCCAGCAGGCGGCTCTCTTTGACTCTTTAAATGTGGATGAGAATGTCGGGTTTATCCTATACCAGCACTCCAAACTGCCTAAGGAGCGCATCCAAGAACTCGTCAAAGAAAAACTGGCTCTAGTCGGTCTGTCGGGCACAGAAAACCTTTTTCCCTCAGAACTTTCCGGAGGGATGCGTACACGGGTGAGCTTCGCCCGCGCCATTATGGAGGACCCCAATGACCCAGATGACCAGCCTCAAATTCTGCTCTACGACGAACCGACGGCAGGACTCGACCCAATCGCTTCAACGCGTATAGAAGATGTGATCCGGAGCCTCTGGCGTGAACGCACCTGTGAGTCTTACCTTATAGTTACCCACCAGAAGAGCACTATACGCCGTGCGGCAGACCGGGTTATCTTGCTCTATGACGGCAAGGTTCAATGGATAGGCAAAACTAGTGAAATTGATAAATCCGATAATCCTTTTGTGACACAATTTTTCGCTGGTCTAACGGAAGGTCCCATTCACGCTAATACTTAAACGTATCTGCAACTATCTCGTAAAGGTGCAATCCATCGCGCCTCCCCCTATATGATCACAGGAACCTTCTTAGACGAAATTAGCCACGATATTCCCGCCGCCAATTGGGGCCCTCAAGAGTGGGAGCAAGATTTTCAGGCGATGCAGACCGCAGGTATTGATACGGTCATCTTGATTCGGGCAGGCTATCAAAACAAGGCTACATTCCCTTCAAAAGTACTGGCCAAAGCCAATAAAATTCTTCTCGTCCAAGAAGACTTGATAGAGCTTTTTCTAACCTTGTCAGAACAATATGGGATGGCTTTCTACTTTGGAACCTATGACTCTGGAGAATTTTGGCATTCAGGACAGTATCAAAAAGAAGTAGACCTCAATCTTGCTCTAGTCGATGAAGTCTGGGAACGGTATGGTCATCACAAGGCCTTTCAAGGATGGTATATCTCCCATGAAATTAATACTTTTGATGAGGGGATCATGCGCGTCTATGAACAATTAGCCCAACATCTCAAAGGCCTGAAAAATTTACCTATCCTCATTTCACCCTATGTACGAGGTTCCAAACAGTTTGAGGATGCTATTACTTTGGAGGAACATGAGAAAGAGTGGGAAGAGGTCTTTAGTCGCATTGAAGGTCTAGTCGATATTGTTGCTTTCCAAGATGGTCAAGTGCATTATCATGAGCTGCCTGACTATCTCAGAGTCAATAGTAAGCTAGCTCAAAAATATGGCCTGACCTGTTGGTCCAATGTCGAAACTTTTGACCGAGATATGCCGATTAAATTTCCTCCTATTGGCTGGCCAAAATTGCGATTTAAACTGGAAGCGGCACGAGCTTCTCAGGTGGATAAACTAATTACGTTTGAGTTTTCTCATTTCTTGAGCCCTAATTCTATTTATCCAGCAGCACATCATCTCAATAAAAGATACTTAGCGTGGCTTAAAGAGATTCAAGCTTAGTCCTTACTCTTCTCTAAAATATCCATCTGTAAATCATCCTAGAATGACTTGCCAAGCGTGCCTATGGTGTGGTCAACGGTTCTGGAGTACCTAGGAACCCAAGTGCAGGCAAGCGATCCATTGCCAAAAACTCTGGTGTTCTAAAATCGAAACAAATAAAAGTATCCCAGGATAATTTACAGATAGCCCTCAATTGAACCGTGCGTTCTCTTCACCAATTTTTCTCCAGCTTCACTTAGTATGAGTCTGCGGTGTTTGAGTTGAGAGAGCTTGCTATCACGTTTTTATTTCATGGGCTGGGTCACTGCGGTTGCCTATCTCCTCACTACTCCAACTGCAGTAAGGGCTCAGACTGCCCAGCCTGCCCTAGTGAATTTGCGCCTAGAAGAAGCACTACACAAGGCCGAGTTGTTTAACCCGCAACTACTGGCTGCTCGCCGAAGCATCGCTGTCGCCGAATCGGGGGTCGCTGTTGCTGGCGTTGGTCCTAATCCACGTCTGACTTTGGATATCCCGGTTGGTCTAGCAGAAACCAAACGTATCCTTGGCTTTGAACAGCCCATTGAGCTGGGGGGCAAACGCGAAGCTCGTTTGGCGCTTGCGGGAGACCAGACGCAGACGGCCCAGCTCCAGCTAGAAATTTTGCGCTGGCAAGTACGCCTGGAGGTCCGACAAGCCTATGCTGAACTGGCTATTGCCCAAGCTGCAGAGAATCAGACCGAACGCATGGTAGACCTGAATAAGCAATTGGTCGAGATTGCGCGCAAACGTCTCGCCGCAGGAGACGTAGCAGAGGCAGACCTGATCCAGACACGCTTTGTCTTGGAGCGGGCACACCAACGTCTTGAACCGACGAACAACCGGGTCCGCCAGGCAAATATCAAGCTTGATAGCTTACTGGGCCAGCCGACAGAAATTCTGATAGAACCCACCGATAGAAGGCAATTTAACCTGTCTATCGAAGAGCAGCCCAAAGCTCCAGGCGCACTCCCCCCCTTGCCAAACCTCATAACGCTCCAACAGATAGCCAAGCGCAAACGGTTGGACCTGAACTTAGCCAAGCTACAGCAGCGTATCAGCGATGACCAAGTGGCCCTAGCTCGTTCTGCCCAAGTTCCAGATATTGCTGTATCTGGCGGATTTATCTGGGATCCGGTGGCGGATACAACCGGAGCTCTCCTTGGTATTCGGGTCGATTTGCCCCTGTTTAATAATCATCAAGGAGAAGTGAATCAGGCTCAGGCGAATCAGTCCCTAGCTGAAGCCCAACGGTTCGTTCTCGAACAACAGGTTGACCGAGAAGTGGCTGCGGCCTACCAAGACGTTCGCAGCGCCGAGCGACTTTTGCAGCAAGACCGCTCTGTATTGTTGCCTCAGTCTGAGCAAGTATTAGATTTAGCGCGTAAGAGCTACCAGTTCGGTCAAACGGGGCTAACCGATGTTTTAGTGGCTCAGCAAGCTGTGCAGGACCAGCGGGACGCTTACTATAACAATGTTCTGACCTATCAGACGGCCCTGGGCACCCTGGAGCGCGCTGTTAACCAACCCCTTTTCGCGAGCAAACCAGATGCCCCAACAGTTCCTTAAAGCGTCGGTCAGCTTTCTGCTATTGGTTCTGCTCGTGGGCTGTCAGAGGGCGAACCCAGCAGAAGACCCTGCTCCAACGCCCGTCGTTCGCCTGCCCATTACTCAAGTGCAGCGCCAAAATCTGTCGAACATCGTCACGCTCACGGGAATGGTGAATGCTCTGCCGGACCATTCGGTCAAAGTCAGTCCGGCAGTAGCGGGCAAACTCATCGCAGTATTAGTAGTGCCCGGACAGCGCGTTCATCGTGGTCAGATCATTGCTCGCCTGGATAACCGTCAAGTAAAAGACCAGATCGCCCAGGCGGATGCTGTTTTGCAGGGTTCCATCTCAGCGGTTGCTCAGGCCCAAACCAATCTGACGCTCGCTCGCAGCACACTAGCGCGTGTGCAGATGCTCTACAACGAGAAAATTGCTCCGCAGAAGGATTTGATTGCCGCCCAA
>CASBPW010000250.1 GCA_949127685.1 Candidatus Sivonenia alaskensis PMM_0068
CTGATGAGGACTGGGTGACTATGCGTTTACGCAAAACCCATGATCTGGTCCACCTGATTACGGGCTTTGGTCCCACGGGTGGAGAGTTGGGCGTGCTGTCCATGCAAGCGGTTCAGATTGGCTATCCCATGTCTGTGCTGCTTCAGGTTGCTAGTCTTGGCTTAGCCCTCAAGCGCCAACCAGAAAAGCTCCCGTATTTAACGCAGCAGACCGCGAGAGGCATGGCGATGGCACTCCAAATGAAACCGCTGATTGCTCAGCGTTGGGAAGACGGTTGGGATAAACCTTTGAAGCAATGGCGGGAGGAATTGAACATTT
Organism: Candidatus Sivonenia alaskensis PMM_0068; assembly: GCA_949127685.1. Taxonomy (GTDB): domain Bacteria; phylum Cyanobacteriota; class Cyanobacteriia; order Gloeobacterales; family PMM-0068; genus Sivonenia; species Sivonenia alaskensis. The sequence continues at coordinate 319 of CASBPW010000250.1, forward strand.
CTGATCCAGTGATTGATGAGCCGTACAGCCTGAAGAACCGCTTGCCAGAGCTTGATCTGGATTGGTAAAGCCGCTAAAGCAAATATCAGAAATCAGGGGCGAGGATGGAGCAGGCTGAACTTATCCTTAGGACCTGGCACATTTCTGCCATCTATTACACAGTTCGCTAGATCACAATCCCCTATGATCTTCACGGTCCAATCATCCTCAAACATCAACAGTGGAGAAGCAACTATGAGCGGAAATGAGTCGCGCATTCAGGCGGTCTATGAAATTACCAATCGGGAGCCAAAACCGCCCAAAACTCCAAAACGATTGGAAGAGATGTGGGCCTCAGACGTTTTTACGCTGAGCAAGATGCAAGAAAGTCTCCCAAAAAGCATTTACAAATCGGTAAAAAGGACTATTGAACTCGGGGAGAAGCTGGATGTCTCTATCGCTGACGTTGTTGCCTTAGCGATGAAAGACTGGGCTACTTCTAAAGGTGCCCTCTATTATGCGCACGTGTTTTACCCATTAACGAATGCTACGGCCGAGAAGCATGATAGCTTCATATCCGTACAAGGTGACGGATCGGTCATATCAGAATTTGCCGGTAAAGTCCTTGTACAAGGTGAACCTGATGGTTCATCTTTTCCAAGTGGAGGGATTCGCTCTACCTTTGAAGCTCGAGGATATACAGCGTGGGATGTAACCAGTCCTGCCTATGTTATGGAAACAGACAATGGTTTAACCTTGTGTATTCCCACTGTTTTCATATCCTGGACCGGTGAAGCCTTAGATAAGAAAACACCGCTTTTACGTTCCAATGCTGCCATGAACAAAGCAGCTAGCAAAGTTTTAAAGCTGTTGGGACATACGGAGGTTGCTCCTGTCAATTCTAGTTGCGGAGCAGAACAGGAATATTTTTTGGTAGATGCTAATTTTGCCAATAGCCGCCCTGATCTATTGTTGACAGGCCGGACTCTTTTTGGAAAACCTGCTGCCAAAGGTCAACAATTTGATGACCATTATTTTGGAGCTATACCAGAGCGTGTTCAAGTCTTCATGCAGGATGTGGAAGAGAAAATGTATAGGCTTGGAATTCCTGCGAAAACAAGACATAACGAGGTAGCCCCTGGTCAGTTCGAACTTGCGCCCTTTTTTGAAGCAGCCAATGTAGCCTCCGACCATCAACAATTAACGATGACGATTCTTCGCCAAACGGCAAAAGAACACGGTTTTGTTTGCTTACTGCACGAAAAACCATTTGCAGGCATTAATGGTTCCGGTAAACACGTTAACTGGTCTGTCGGCAATGCCACGCAAGGCAATTTGTTAGATCCGGGCGATACTCCACACTCCAATGTGCAATTTTTGGTCTTCTGCAGTGCTGTTATTCGTGGCGTTCACAAATATGGTCCCCTTTTGCGGGCCGTAGTCGCTACGGCCAGTAATGACCACAGATTAGGCGCTAATGAGGCTCCGCCTGCTATTATTTCTGTCTACTTAGGCTCGCAATTAGAAGACGTTTTTGAGCAAATTAGCAAGGGAGGCGTAAAAAGCTCTAAGAGCAAGGGCTTGATGAACTTAGGGGTGGATACCTTACCTCTTTTCCCCAAGGATCCAGGAGATAGAAATCGTACGTCACCCTTCGCCTTTACAGGAAACCGCTTTGAATTTCGAGCAGTAGGTTCTGGTCAATCGGTTTCAGGCCCTCTAGTAGCAATGAATACGATGCTGGCAGATTCTCTAAACTGGGTTGCCGATAAGTTAGAGAGTGAGTTGGCAAAAGGAGCGGAACTCAATACTGCCATACAAGCTATGTTGAAAGAGGTGATGGATAAACACGGTGCTGTTGTATTTAGCGGAAATGGGTATTCTGCTGAATGGCACAAAATGGCTGTGGAGGAACGGGGTTTAGCAAACTTACCAACTACAGCCGATGCTTTGCCTGTTTTAAAAGAGGCCTACATTGAAGAACTGTTCGACAGAATCGGGGTGCTTTCTCCCGTTGAACTAGAAAGTCGTTTCGAAGTATATGCAGAGCAATACCTTCTTTCGATTGAGGTAGAAGCAAAACTTATGGTCAGTATGGCAAAAACGGTTATTTACCCTGCAGCCATAAGGTATTTATCTGAACTTTCTGCCACCATTGCCGGATTAAAGGAAGTCGGGATTGATCTTGAGAAGGAAAGTGCCGAAAAAGTGGCTATGCTCGCTAAATTCATGATCGATACTGTGAGCAAATTGAATGCTGCTTTAAGCCACCACGATTTCTCCACCACTGAAGAACATATGCAGTACTTTGCGAAAACTATCCGTCCTTTGATGGATAAGGTTCGTGAATATGCCGATGCTCTGGAAGGTGAAGTGGCAGATGATTTGTGGCCGTTGCCAACCTACCAGGAAATGTTGTTCATTAAATAACATCTGGAAATAACATCTGGACGAAGAAGGCTGTTCTTGATGAATAGCCTTCTTTTTTATTGGCACCACCTCGACCTAGGTGTGATCCCCGTGCTCTTTGGCAAGCGCCCGAAACTTCTCCCCGTTCCTAATTTTCTGTTCCCTACTTAATGCTTTGCTTAAAGCTCTCCACCGTGTTCGATATAAGCATCGTCACCGTCATCGGACCAACGCCTCCGGGAACGGGAGTGAGCCAGCCCGCTACAGATAGCACAGATTTAAAATCCACATCTCCGACTAGGCGCGTATTGCCTTCGTAGTCCGTGATTCGATTGATGCCTACATCAATGACTGCAGCGCCTGGTTTGACCATATGGCCCGTAATCATCTCAGGACGTCCTACTGCAACAATGAGGATGTCCGCTTCTTGTGTTAGCTTTGCCAGATCTGGAGTCTGGGAATGGGTATAAGTAACGGTACAGTTTTTCTCCAAGAGCATTAATCCAATCGGTTTACCGACGAGGACAGAACGCCCGACGACTACGGCATGTTTTCCGGCCAGAGGAATTTGGGCTTCCTGCAGAATAGCCATCACGCCAGAGGGGGTACAACTCCGCAGTCCTGCTTCTCCGCGAACAAGTTTCCCCAAATTCACTGCATGTAATCCGTCCACATCTTTATCAGGATGAATCCGTTGGGTTAGGGCCGACCCATTTAAGCCTTCTGGTACAGGAAGTTGCACCAGAATTCCATCAATGGCTTCATCGTCATTCATCTGAACAATAAGTTGCTCTAGCTTTTCTTGCGGAGTGTCTGCCTCCAGATGCTCACTGAAAGAGACAATCCCCACTTTGGTACAGGCTTTCTCTTTATTCCCGACGTAGGCTTTGCTCGCTGGATTGTCCCCTACCCAAATCACCGCTAACCCTGGAGCGCGTCCTGCCTTTTGGGAGAGGATGCGTACTTCTTCTGTGAGTTGTCCTTGAATTTTCTGGGCCAGGGCTTTGCCATCTAGGAGTAAAGTGCTCACGGCGGTTGTCCTTAAAACTAGGTGCACATCATGCCCTTAAGCTTAACGGAACCTTTGATTAGAGCGCTTGAAATTAGGGAATCCGGCTCGATGTCATAGCTCGCTAAGTTCACATTTGTAAGCGCTGAGAGCCCTGGGATTTTTCGATGTAGCCTAGAGATGCGCTTAAATAGTTGGGGTATCTTCCCAGAGTTTAAGCTATGACGACCACAGGAACTAAGCTCCGCCAGGCCCTATTAAGCGTTTCGGATAAGACGGGACTCCTGGAACTGGCCCGCGCGTTGGTCGATAAATATTCGTTCCACCTGATTTCTAGCGGTGGTACGGCAAAGGCTTTGATGACAGCGGGTATCCCGGTGACAGAAGTTTCTGCCTATACGGGCTCTCCGGAA
>CASBPW010000251.1 GCA_949127685.1 Candidatus Sivonenia alaskensis PMM_0068
CCAGTTATCCCGCCTGCAGTCATTGGTGGGGAAGTGCTTGGGAGGTTGTTGCTGGAGTGGAATCGCCTGCCTTTTTGATGGATAGAACTATATTTTAGATAAGTGAAAAAGTCGCGAATAGGTTCAATCGCGGGTTGATAAATTTGTTGCAAAGGCTACGGTTTTTACTCCTTGAAATAACTTCTAATTAAGTGAGTTTAGAATTTTCCTTGATATCGGGTTTTATCTGGTACTACTTGGATAATCTGGATAATCCTTTACGTCACTAACATACGATATGCCAAAAGTTGTTTCAATACACTCCTATAGAGGCGGTACCGGTAAGTCTAACTTTACTGCTAACTTAGCAACTACGTTCGCGCTACAAGGTCATCGGGTCGGCGTCGTTGATACGGATGTGCCCTCGCCCGGTATTCACAATCTGTTTTGCCTAGAGCCAGAGCAGACCCATAAAACCCTGAACAATTACCTCTGGGGTGAATGTTCGATCCAAGATGCTGCCTATGATGTCAGTGCGAATGTGGGTGTGACGGGGACGGGTAAACTGTTTCTGGTACCCTCCAGTGTCAAAGCCAATGACATCGCCCGCATTTTGAAGGATGGCTACGATGTCAAGCTGCTGAATGATGGGTTTCGTAGCTTAGTGAAGGCGCTTCAATTGGACTATTTGTTCATTGATACCCATCCGGGCCTATCCAAGGAAACCTTTCTGTCGATCGCCATCTCTCATGTGTTAATCCTAATTTTGCGTCCCGACAAGCAAGACTACCAGGGTACTGCCGTTACGGTGGATGTAGCACGGACACTGAAAGTCCGCAAAATGCTGCTGGCCATCAATAAAGCCCACAGCAAACTGAATCTGGATGCCCTAAAACGGAAAGTTGAGGAAACCTACGGTGAAACCGTGGCTGGTGTGTTTCCGCTATCGGAGGAGGTGGTGCAGCTCGCCAGTGAAGGGGTGTTTTGCGCAAAATATCCAAAACACTCGGTGAGTCAGGAGTTCCGCAAAGTGGCACAGCAAATTGTGGAGGTGTAGGCAAGATGTCAAATATCGGAGATTTGCAGTCCCTTTCTAGTTCGATTACTGCGGTTACATCGCCATTTCGGAATTATTTGAACGATGTGCACAAAAAATATCGATCGCTGAACGACGGGGCGGTTGCCGATTACATTCCGGAACTGGCATTGGCAAAGCCGGAATGGTTTGGCATTTGCGTGGTCACTGCTGAAGGACAGGTGTTTGAAGTGGGCGATTGTGACCAGTTATTCACGATTCAATCAATTTCAAAGGCATTCGTGTTTGGCTTGGCCTTGGAGGATCATGGGCGCGAGTATGTGAATAGCAAAGTCAGCGTGGAGCCGACGGGGGAAGCATTTAACTCGATTGTGTTGGATGAGGCCACCAACCGTCCCTATAACCCGATGGTGAATGCGGGGGCGATCGCCACTGCTGACCTGATCAAAGGCCAAAATGGCACGGAGCGGTTGAAACGACTGCTAGAAATGTTTAAACGCTATACGGGGCGGGATCATGACATCAATGTGCCCGTCTTTTTATCAGAAAAGGCGACGGGCCACCGCAATCGGGCGATGGCATACCTGATGCTGAACTTTGGTATGGTCAGCGAAAAGCTTGATGAAACACTGGATCTTTATTTTCAGCAATGCTCCATCCTAGTCAATGCAAAAGATTTGGCAATGATTGCAGCAACCCTGGCGAATGGAGGCATTAATCCAGTCACCAAGGAGCGAGCTGTCGATGAACGTTACGTGCAGGACATCATTAGTGTAATGCTAACCTGCGGGATGTATGATGCCTCTGGTGAGTGGGCTTATCGAGTGGGAATGCCTGCCAAGAGTGGCGTTGGTGGTGGCATTTTAGCAGTAGTTCCCGGTAAACTGGGTATCGGCACGTTCTCGCCGCCCTTGGATCAAAAGGGCAACAGCGTCCGGGGAATCAAGGTCTGTGAAGAACTCTCACGGGATTTTGGGTTGCATCTGTTCAGTGTTGCTAAGCCAGAGCGCAATTTGCAGGAATGGATTGCGGGAGATAGCATCAATGATTGGTAATGATAACGAGTGAATTACATATTTATGACCATAACGGCATTTTTCTACTTCGGTATCAATCACTAGTCTTGGCGGTAGACACAAAGTGGTGCAGTAAGACCGTAACGTTATTACATCTCTTTTGATGTATTCACTCACCTCTGTATTCTACTACGCAGATCTGTGCTCTACTACGTACACCGGGGAGAGGGGCATCTGACCTGCACGGATTGACTTTCTAGTTGTTCTAGTGAATATTTGGTGGTGCATAGTGTCTTCTCGCAGATTATTGGCTCATCAAGACAGATACATTTGATTTAGGAGAATTTGTCCAATGCCTAAGTTTCATGAAACACTCGATGCTGATTTCAAAGCGAGTCTCGTAAATATTTCCAAACTTATTTGTGAAGTCTGGCTCGATGAACCGCGTGGTAAAAAGTTTACGGCTTCTATTACAAGCAGGAGGGATGTCAAACGTTCTCTTAATGACTGCGGAATTCCTTTACCTGAAGAGGGAGTAATCTTCCAGTTGGATACATCCACATATAACGGCTCCATTGAGATTGAAGAAGATCTAAAGCGCGGACTTACATTCGCATGGAAGCTACCCTATGCTGCATGGCCAGAAAAAGGCATAACAGAAGCCGAACTTAGAGACTGGATCAGTACATGTGATAAGTGGCTTGAAGATTTCAAAAGCAATCGTAGTAAAGACTTCCCAATTCCAAAAAATATCTATATTCCCCTTGCTACCTTCTAGACCGCTGAGTGAAGTACCAAGTGTTAGATTAGGCATAGTGTCTGAAGATGGCTACTTGGTAGTTTCTTGGTTATTACCTTGATTGGGCAAGAGTTTAGTGCGCAGTTCTGTTGAATATTCACCCCTAGGACAATGCTAAATAAACCGAGATTAAAGCAGAATTTTCATGTTGAATCTCTAGGAGACCAAGGGACATTCCTGCTCTCGGAACAGGCTTCCATAGAAGTTGATAACTCATGGTACAAGCTACTACTTCCTTTGGTAGATGGTCTTCATACTGGGGATGAAATTGTTGCGGAAGCTCTCCCACATCTCCTGTCAGAAGGAGCATCTATTGAAGATGCGATTCAGGCAGGAGCTAATGCATTTTATGCATTAAACCAAATGGCACAGCAAGGCTATATTACCGAAAGTAACGATCAGCTACCAGCATCGCTAGTTGCTTTCTGCGATGCCTTGAACATTGATAGTGGCCTTGCTTATCAGCGGCTACAGTCAACTTTAGTGTCTGTTAAGTCCTTTGGTTCTGATTTCACCTCGGAATTAACTTTGATACTTCAATCGCTACATATCCAGGTAGTCGATGGTAGCGAGTCCGGCAATCGCAGGTCACGTGAAGCGGCTTGCCCTGCAGGCAATATTGACATTGTTTTGACAGATGATTATCTCCAAGCAGATCTAGAGGCGCACAATCGGAGCGCTCTTCAGTCCAATCAGCCCTGGATATTGATCAAACCTTCAGGGCTGATCGCATGGATTGGTCCTATCTTTCAACCTGGTAAAACTGCCTGCTGGGAATGTCTTGCCCATCGACTACGCGGCAACAGACCCGTAGAAAGTTTCATTGAACGGCGAAAAGGCTCTTTAACATCCTTACCCATACCCCTTACTTCTCTAAAATCAACCGCTCAAACAGTGCTCAATATGGCTGCCACTGAGATATTCAAGTGGATTGTGTGTGGTCAGAACAAACGATTGGAAGACAATTTAGTTACCTACGATGCCTTGGCATTCAGGATAGACAGTCACGTATTAAGCAAACGGCCCCAGTGCCCTAGCTGCGGTGTAGTTCCAAATGAGCTAAACGGCAAATTTTCACCTATTGTTTTGGGCAGACGTAAGAAAACTTTTACTGCTGACGGTGGCCACCGTTGCTTTACCCCAGAAGAGACCCTGAGGGCCTATCAGCATCACATCAGTCCGATCACAGGGGTGGTCCGCTCTATGGAGAAAGTCTCTTCCAGGTCTAGCTCTCTGGTTCACACCTATGCGGCTCGGCATCATTTTGCCGCTACATCCGATGATTTAGCATTATTACGCCGGAATATCATGGGTAGAAGCGCAGGGAAAGGCAAGACAGATGCCCAAGCCAGAGCTAGCGCTTTCTGCGAAGCTATTGAGCGGTATTCTGGGGTCTTTCAGGGAGATGAAATTAGGCAAATAAGTAGGTATCAACAATTAAACGATAGAGCTATTCACCCCAATGCCTGCATGAATTTCAGTACCACCCAATATGAGAATCGTCAGCAATGGAATGAACGTTGCCCGAGCTTTTTCCAACGGATTCCCGAACCCTTTGACGAAGAAAAAGTGATTGAATGGACTCCGATCTGGTCTCTGACTCATCAAGAATTCAAATACTTGCCTACCGCCTACTGTTACTATGGCTACCCTCAGCAAACAGCTCAGCTCTCTTGTTGGGCGGATTCGAATGGATGTGCCGCAGGGAATAACCTTGAAGAAGCCATTCTTCAAGGGTTTATGGAGCTGGTGGAAAGAGACTCTGTGGCTTTGTGGTGGTATAACTGCACCAAACATCCAGCAGTCAATTTAGATAGTTTTGAAGATCCTTACTTTCAGGCTTTAAAAGATTACTATCAAGCCTGCCAGCGTGACCTCTGGGTCCTCGATATTACCAGTGATTTGAATATTCCTACTTTTGCTGCCATCTCCAGGCGGACAGACTGCGCCGTGGAAGATATTGTTCTTGGCTATGGTACTCATTTCGATCCGGCAATTGCGATTGGGAGAGCACTGACAGAGGTCAATCAGATTTTGCCTGCGGTTTTCTCGTCCAATGCTAACGGCACCACTCGATATCTGTCCGATGATGCGTTTGCGATCGAGTGGTGGGAAACAGCGACTGTGGCTAACCAGCCCTATCTCTTGCCCGAAAAGGGCCTTCCGGCTAAAGTGCGGGAGGATTATCCCAGCATCAAAAACGAAGACCTCCTCGCGGATATCAAACTCTGTCAGCGAATCGTTGCGGAACGCAACATGGAGATACTGGTTCTCGATCAGACACGCCCTGATGTTGGATTGAAGGTGGTCAAGGTAGTTGTTCCAGGACTACGACACTTCTGGCGGCGGCTAGGTCCAGGGCGACTTTATGAAGTTCCCGTACAGCGAGGTTGGCGGCCAACGCCTATAGAGGAAAGTCAGCTTAATCCCTTCCCGATGTGGATGTAACGCAATGGCACAAACCTTTCTACAATCGCTATGCTAAACGGATATCAAATTATCGATGCAGATTCTCACGTTCTAGAGCCTATCGAGATGTGGAAAGAGTATCTTGAGCCGAGATTTAAGCACTTCGCGCCCACTCCAGAGATGACCATCGATGGAGAACAGGTTTACTACAAAATCAGCCCTGAAGTTGGTAACAGAATCCGGAACGACCATGAAGAGTTGATTCAGCAGCATTATCAGAGCTTTCTCCTCAATAACTTTGACCCAGAGTCCTACGCCAGGATCATGAAAAAAAATGGTGTGGACCTTGCTTTTCTTTATCCCACATACGGAATGTGGTTTTGGGGAGTTGACTCTATGGCTCCACCCCTAGCTGGCGCATTCACGAACGCATACAACCATTGGCTGCGGGATTTCTGCAATTATGACGCACAAGTCCTGAGAGGAGTGGGCGCTATTAACGCACACTCCCCCGAAGCAATGGTGCTTCAACTACACCAAGTCATCGAGTTTGGATGGAGCGCCATCACCTTACGTCCCACTCCCATTAAAGGAAAGCTCCTGAGCGACCCTGCCTATGAAGCGTTTTGGACGGAATGCGAAAAATTTGGCATTGCTGTTGGTCTCCATGAGGCTGCTCACAGTCGTTTGCCCTGCACGGGTTCTGATCGCTTCGATACACGGTTTGCCCTACATGCCTGTGCTCATCCCCTAGAACAAATGCTGGCGCTGCTGGCCTTAATCGAAGGAGGAGTTCTAGAACGCCACCCTAACTTGAGAGTTGGCTTCCTCGAATCAGGCTGTGGCTGGCTTCCCTATTGGCTGTGGCGGCTTGATCGAGAGTATGAGGATTTGCAATGGGAAGTAGAGCATAATATAAAACTGAAACCTTCGGAATACTTCCGCCGCCAATGTTTTGTTTCTGTTGAACCGGATGAGCACTACCTATCTGCAATCATTGACTATATCGGTGTGGATAACTTAATCTTCGGATCTGATTACCCTCATGCTGATCACAAACCAAGCATCGTGGCCGATGCCGTGGCCCTCGGAGAAAACATTTCGAAGGCAACAGTCCAAAAAATTCTCTGGGACAACCCAGCTCGCTTCTATGGCTTAGAAGCTCTTTAGGACCGTAGTTATTTGGAGAGATAGTCCACCATGCTAACAGTCTTAAATTATCAAATTAGCGAACAAGTGTATGAGAGTAATAACTCGATAATCTACCGTGGTTGTCGTCAAGATGACAGTCCCTCGGTTATTTTGAAAATGCTTAAACAAGCGTATCCACCGCCTGAGAAAATTGCCTGGTTCAAGCGAGAATATAAAACGACTCAAATGTTGAATCTCGCTGGCGTTATCAGTGCATACGGCCTGGAGAATTATCAAAACTGCTGGGTCATGGTACTTGAAGATTTCGGTGCCGAATCTTTGGCCAAAATCATGAAGCACCGTCAGCTAGAACTGGATGAGTTCTGGCCATTAGCGATTGAGATTGTTGAGATCTTGGCACAGGTACATCAGCAACAGGTTACGCATAAAGATATTAATCCATCAAACATCGTCTGGAATCCTTCCATGGGAAAGATCAAACTCATCGATTTCGGTATTTCCACCAATCTTCTAATCGAAAATCCGACCTCAAACAATCCCCATTGTCTCGAAGGTACTCTTCCTTACCTTGCACCCGAACAGACTGGGCGAATGAACCGAGGCATAGATTACCGAACTGATTTTTATTCTTTAGGAGTGACGTTCTATGAAATCTTAAGCGGAAGACTACCGTTTTTGACAACCGATGCTATGGAGTTAGTCCACGCACACATGGCGAAGCAGCCAATAGCACCGCACGAACTCAACCCAAACATTCCTCAGTGTTTATCTGAGCTTGTCATGAAGCTAATGGCCAAAAATGCCGAAGATCGCTATCAGTCTGCCTATGGTATCAGGATAGATTTAGAGAAATGTCAGCAATATTGGCAAACAAAGCAAGAATCAATGCGTTTATTCCCACTGGGTCAAATTGACACAACGGATCATTTTCAGATTTCGCAGAAGTTGTATGGCCGAGAGACAGAAATTGAGAAACTGTTAGGAGGTTTTGAGCGGGCCAGCCAGGGTTCCAACGAATTGATGTTAATAACCGGATACTCTGGCATTGGCAAATCATCCTTAGTGCGAGAAGTTTACAAACCGATTGCACAAAAAGGGGGCTACTTTATTTCAGGGAAATTCGATCAATATCAAAGAGACATTCCTTACGATTCCTTAGCCCAGGCGTTTCGCTCTCTAGTCAAGCAGCTGTTGACCGAAAATGAAGAGCAAATTATCAGTTGGAAAGAAAAACTACTGGATGCACTAGGTGAAAATGGTCAGGTCATTATTGAAGCTATTCCAGAAGTAGAGCTGATCATAGGACCACAGCTAGCCTTACCAGAACTAGCTCCGACTCAAGCACAGAACCGATTCAATCGAGTATTTCAGAGCTTTATCAGTGTATTTGCTCAGGCCAAACATACTTTGGTCCTCTTCTTAGACGATCTCCAGTGGGCAGACGAGGCTTCGCTCAAGTTAATTCAAATGCTCATGAGTTCTAGTGAGTGCCAATACTTATACATCATCGGGGCCTATCGAGACAATGAAGTCAGTCCCGTTCATCCACTGATACTAATGTTAGAGGAAATCCGGAAAACTAGTGTCAGAGTAAACCAAATACATCTCGATCCCCTAAATTATGATTGCGTTGAGCAATTAGTTGCAGAAACTTTGCACCGGAGTGCAGAAGATGTTATGTCCTTGGCAGAATTGGTACTTGTAAAAACTCAGGGTAATCCCTTTTTTATCAACCAATTTTTAAGGTCGCTTTATAAAGAGCAGCTATTAAGTTTTGACCACAATCAAGGATCTTGGCATTGGAATTTAGAGCAAATTCAAGCACAAGATATTACTGATAATGTAGTCGAATTTATGGCTCTAAAGATACAGAAGCTGGAGACGAATACTCAAGAGATACTCAAGCAAGCCGCCTGTATAGGCAACGAATTCAACTTACAGACCTTAGCGGCGCTGGGGGAAAGACCACCCCATGAAGTGGCTCAAGTTCTGTGGCCAGCTATTTTAGAGGGCATGGTCTTACCTCTAAACGAGACATACAAACTGGCTGAGCTAGATGTACAAGATTTAGCTGAAACAGTATCAGTCGACTATAAGTTCGCTCACGACCGCATCCAGCAAGCGGCCTATTCCTTGATTTCAGATGCAGAGAAAGGAGCCATTCACTGTCGCGTTGGTCAGCTCTTACTATTGCACACACTACCTCAAGACCGAGAGCAGAAAATCTTCGATATTGTCAACCAGTTGAATACGGCAAAAGAACTATCCTCTCAATCAGAAATATGGGAAGAACTAGTCCGATTGAATTTACAGGCGGGCAAGAAAGCTAAAGCATCAGCAGCATTCCAATCGGCCTATCATTACTTTCAGTTTGGCTTGGGCCTCTTGGCAGAAAATAGCTGGCAGGACCAGTATAAGCTGACTTTAGAACTTTATCTTGAGACAGCAGAGACTGCCTATCTCAACGGCAACGTTGATGAGACAGAAGAACTAGCAGCAACCATAGTTGAGCAAGCAAAAACTACCCTAGATCTGGTGAAAATATATGAAGTCAGAATCCGTGCTTACACTAGCAAAGGTCAATTACTAGAAGCCATTGAAGTTGGATGCGAAATTCTAGCACAGTTAGGAATTAATTTTCCTAAAAATCCAGGGCCAGCAGATGTTGAACAAGCCTTAGCACAAACTGGATTATCCTGGTCGGGACAACATCCTCTAGAGCTCGTTGACTTACCACGGATGACTGATCCAGAAAAACTGGCAAGTATTCATATCCTTTCTGAGTTGATTCGCCCTACTTTTGATGCACTCCCACAATTGTGCTCCTTAGTTATTCTTAGCATGTTCGACTTATCCGTTCGATACGGCAACGCAGTGCCATCAGTCCATGCCTATGCTTCCTACGGAAGGATTCTCTGCGCCATGGGACTAGATGTGGAAACAGGTCATCAATTTGGCCAGCTTGCTTTGAAGTTGTTGGAACGTCTAAAGGCTAGAGAAGCTAAAGCAGAGGTTGTTTTCCACGTTTACTCTTTCACAGTCCACTGGAAAAAGCATATTAAAGAGACTTTGGAACCTTTATTAGAAGCCTTTCAGATTGGCCAAGAAAATGGAGATTTTCAATATGGATGCCTAAGTGCATATGCTCATTGCTACTATGCATTCTGGATGGGACAAGATTTAGATATCCTAGAACAAAAAATTGGGAAATATAGCCATGCTTTGGCTAAGCTTAACCAAAAACATCTACAAACCTATCAGGATAGATACTGGCAGTTTACTTTGAACTTACTGGGTCAATCGGAAGACCCACTGCGCTTAATTGGCTCGAGATATGATGAAGAAAAGATGTTGCCCGTCATTATTGAGATGAATGATATTTATTCACTGTGTGAATTATATCTCGACAAGTGTTTTCTTTGCTATCTCTTTTACGAATACCATAAGGCCCTTGAATATACAGCTATCGTAGAAGCTCACTTAGTGGTGATGAGTGGCACCATGGGGGCTCCTATCTTCTATTTGTATGATTCTTTGACAAGACTGGCGCTTTATTCAGAAGCCTCAAACGATGAGCAAAAGCAGTATTTGGAGAAAGTAGAAGCTAACCAGCAAAAGTTAGCCATCTGGGCAACTAGCGCCCCAATGAACTTTCAACACAAGTTTTACCTCGTAGAGGCAGAGCGGGCCCGCGTTTTGGGCAACGATCTAGAAGCTAGAGAATTTTATGATCTCGCCATTGCCCTGGCCCAAGAGAATGAATATCTTAACGAAGAAGCTCTTGCATACGAGATCGCAGGGCGATTCTATCTTTCCATCAGTCAAAAGCATGTTGCCCGCTATTACCTACAAGATGCCCATTATGCTTATCAACGATGGGGCGCTGTTGCCAAAGTTAGAGATTTGGAAAAGAGATATCCGCAATTTTTAGCTAAAGCTCAAACGGAGCACGAACAAAATCATATTTCCATTTCAACAACCATAGGTTCTGGGCAAACTAACTCTGATGTATTGGATTTGAGTAGTGTTCTTAAAGCTTCTCAAACGATTTCCAGTGAGATCATTCAGAGTAATTTATTAGAGAAGTTAATAAAAATAATGATGGAGAATGCTGGTGCTCAAACTGGTTTTCTCATTTTGGAAAAGGACCGTCAACTCTTTATCGAAGCACAAGGAACGGTGGAGCCAGATGAGGTGATCTTGCTCCAAACCTCCCTGAGTGAGACTAGTGAGCGCTTGCCCGTATCGCTTGTCAATTATGTGGCAAGGACAAAAGAAGATGTGGTTTTAGCAGATGCCGCTCATGAGGGAGGATTTATAGCAGACCCTTATATCGTTCGCAATCAATCCAAGTCTATTTTGTGTACCGCTATTGTTCTGCAAGGTAAACTAATCGGTCTGCTTTACTTAGAAAACAATCTAAGCACTGGGGTTTTCACACCCAAGCGCCTAGAAGTCTTAAAACTTCTATCCGCTCAGGCGGCTATTTCTCTTCAAAATGCCCAACTCTATGTGTCATTGCGTGAAAATGAAAGAAGGCTGACTCAATTTTTAGAAGCCATGCCAGTGGGAGTTTTTGTTACTAATGCCAAGGGTCAACCCTACTACGCTAATCAGACTGCTCAAGAGATACTAGGCAAGGGTATCGTAACCGAAGCCACGGCCGCTCAATTGACCGAAACCTATCAAGCCTATCTGGCGGGAACCGAGCAATTGTACCCCACTGAAAAGCAGCCCATTGTGCGAGCCTTGAACAGCGAAAGCACAACTATCGACGATCTTGAGATTCACCAAGCGGACAAGATCATTCCTCTAGAAGTATCAGCTACCCCAGTTTTCGATGAGAAGGGTCAAATTGTTTATGCGATAGCCACTTTTGCTGACATTACACAACGTAAACGCGCTGCAGAAGCATTACGAATTGCCGAAGAAAATTACCGCAGCATTTTTGAAAACGCCCTTGAGGGTATTTTTCAATCCAGTCCAGATGGACGTTTTATCAGTGTGAATCCAGCAATGGCAAGGGTTTACGGCTATGATTCACCGCAGGAAATGATGGGCACGATCACAGACATTGCTACCCAGATTTATGTTGATCCATCCGATCAAACAGAGTTTAAACGCCAGCTAGAAGAGAACGATCAGGTCAAAGATTTTGAGTATCGGGTATATCAAAAAGATGGACAAATCATTTGGATTCAAGAAGATACCCGAGCCGTTCGTGATCTTACGGGTCACTTGTTGTACTACGAAGGGATAGTTCAGGATATTACAGACCGCAAACGCCGCGAAGACGAATTGAGACGGCAATTGGAAGAATTGAAGATTGAAATTGACCAGAAAAAACGTGAAAAAGAAGTGACAATGCTGACTGAAAGCAGCTACTTCCAGGAGGTAAAACAAGAGATAGAAGAAGTGAACTTGGATGAGTTTTGGGGTTGAAGGGGCTTCTGCATTAAATCAACTTATCCAATCCGCATCCTAATCCCAGCTAAATAGATCTTCTATTAAGGTATTCGATTTAGATGTGGGACGTTCTACTAATTCGCTAAAATCTGTCCCGAAGCGATCATAGAAATATATGAGTCGGAAGGTAGCTATACTCAAACGAACCAGTTTGTTATTTGTATGTCTTGAAAATTGACATAGTCCATAACATTATTTGTAACGAGAATCAAATCATTGGCATGGGCGATCGCCGCAATCTGACCATCGGCAAAAGAGGGCGTTTGGCCTAGAGAGACAAGCCGCGATCTCTCTTTGGCAAACCATAAAGCAGCCACCGCGTCAAAAGGCAAAACCGGAACGGATGGCTTAATGACCTCTCTCAAATACTGCTCAATTCGTTGACGTCGTCTGGAATCTGGCAAACGACAGCAGCCAAACCAAATTTCATGCCAAGTAACTGATGCAATCACAATTTCAGCTTGATACCGCTCTATGTGGTTAACCACGCTCTCGTTAGGCTGCAACTTCAATGGTTCAGAGAGCACGTTGGTATCCAACAAGAAACGAAAGGTCACAAAACGACCTCACGCCCTGGCGAACGATCGCGTACATCTTTAAAAACCTCATCAGGATTAATCTCTAGCCCCTC
>CASBPW010000252.1 GCA_949127685.1 Candidatus Sivonenia alaskensis PMM_0068
CGTGGAATTCATTCAACCATCACCACAAAATTAATGCATTATTAAAACGATTTTTCTCATGATTGTTATCAAGCTATGCGTTGTCTAAAGGGGCAAATATTATTAGAGATGAGACTTCAAAATGTTGAAAAATTAAACTTCCCAGTCTCTCCAGGTCTATAGAGTAGTTCCACCATAAAATCAGCAGATTTTAGGCAATATGAGATAATTGAAGCAGATTTTAAAACCCTTGATAAAGTTGCAGTCGAGCAGCAATTCCCTGGTAGAAGAGTTTTAGAACTTGCTGTTCAATGTGCAGACTACCTTGTGCTCAAAGGTGGAGATGAGCTTCTGCATCAAATCTAGCTGGTTATTGCAGAGCTATCTTTTGTACGATATGATGAAAACGCTCTAGTTTTTAACGAAATATTAAATCATCTCGATCGATATGCATTCGGCTTCTATGATCATACCGGTACTTTGAGATCAGCGATTGGTGGTACGCTTTCGCGATAAGAGGTGGTTTTTATTCGTCAAGACTTACTTTTTCCTGAATTATTCAGGTAAATTACCTCCTGAGATGATTTAATTAAAATTAACTAAAGATTATCAAATCTAATGATTAAGAACTTCCTAGCCAAAAACAAAGCTATTCAAAGGACCAAGCAGCTAAAGGATCTGGTTCTGGAAAAGCTGGATTTGATAAAGCTAACGGTTGATCAATTGGCAGAAGAAGGTCAAAAAAATAAACCTAGCACCAATATATTGCTAGAGACGCAGCGTAACACCGATGTATTGCTAGAGAATAGTGCCTTTTTGTTACAATACTCAGTGGAAATGGCTAGGGCTGCTCAGCATATGATTAGTTTAGCCGGAGATAATGCAAACGCCAATCATAAACAAGAGACTCTATACGAAAATCTGAAAAATCAAGTTGAATATCTTAAACTTCAAACCGATGACCTAAAACTTCAAGGTGAATTAGCCGTAAAGTCCCTCACAAGAATTCATGAGGACGTTAATAAAAACCAATCTAAACTAATTACTGATCCAAAGTATTTTCAGGATATAGATATTGAGTTAATGGCATATTTATATTCCTATCTTCCCAATAATTTTGCTATTGATATTGGTGCAAATAAAGGAGATGTATCCAGCCGTCTACTGCAAGCAGGCTACCATGTTTATGCATTTGAACCGTTCCTTCCCGTTTTTGAAAAATTGAACGCTCGGTTATCAGATAATTCTAACTTTCATGCCTTTGCGCTGGCACTTGGTTCGGCTAAAGAAACCCGCGATCTGCATATTGCAACAGATCATACTGAATCCCAGGTTTATGAAGAATCAACTTACTATAATAGTTTGATACAGCACTCATTATCCGAAGGTTTAGAATTTACAGATGTTGTTCCTGTAGAAGTTCGAACTCTAGAAAGTTTGCATAATTCATTAGAACTACCTAAGGAGATTGGATTAGTTAAGATAGATACGGAAGGATTTGATTTAGAAGTTATCAGAGGGATGGGGTCATATAACTATCCTGTAGTAGTTGCTGAGTTTTGGGATGCCAACTTCCCCTTTGGTCGCTCTGGAGCACTGAACCATTTGCAGGATTTAGTTGCTGAAATGAGAATCCGTAATTATCAATGGCATATAGTAATTTACCGAGTTTGGGGAATTCATGATATTAGCTATTATTGCAATTCTTCCTATTCAATAGATAATTCCTGGGGAAACGTATTCTTTTTCCAGGACTATCAGGTCTTTAGTCAAGCCCTAAAGTGGTGTTCTTCTGTCATGCCCCCAACTTATTTTGCCACTTAAGCTAATTGGATATGCCTGTATAGTTCAATCTAAAGCTATGTTTCTATATTCAAAAATTTGCCACTTACTCTGGCTTCTCGGCCCTCAATTGATAGCCTTTTATCATCAAGTTGCAATTCAATGATTTTGCTATGTTGCTACTCATTTGAGGGTAGTCCGAACGTTTTTTTATACCAAAACTATTGGCTCCGAAGCTTCCATAACTTGCTAGATTCCATTGCCTTCACTCGATCAATTGCTTCCTCTTTTTCAATCTCAATCTGTATAAGCTGGCGCGACAGTTCGCTAATGGTTTGCTCTTGCGGATCAATCCTTTCCCGAATGCTGAAGTCAGTATACCTGAGGGTCAAATTAGGGCTATAGCAAGGATCATGTTCGATAATTGACTTCCATCGCTTCTGTATATAATGAGTTTCTTCCAAAAATCTTGCTCGCTTCTCGGGTGTGTTGTCAAACCCTCTGCTCTTTGATTCATAGTGATATAGAACCACATGAGGTGGCAGAACGTTATGGTAGCCCTGGGCCATCATTTTTAGGCAAAGATCAATATCATTATAGCCAACAGCAAGTTGTTCATTGAAGCTCCCCACAGCCTCAAAAACTTCTCGTCTACACATCAAGCAAGCACCTGTCACTGCCGTATAGTTATTCACAGCAAGCAGTTGCCCTAAATATCCCGGTGAATCGCTAGTAAAGTGGCGGTGTCCATGCTCTGTCAGACTGCCTACCCCCATCGTTATGCCCGAGTGCTGAATCGTACCATCTGAATAGAGCAATGTTGCCCCCACCGCACCAATGGAGGGCCGCTGGGACTGTTCCACCATACCTTCAATCCAGTCTGGAGCAATCACTTCAGTGTCATTGTTTAGGAACAACAGGAAATCGCCTTTTGCCTTTTCAACCCCGTAGTTATTAATTTTGGCATAGTTAAATGGAATGTCAAGTGAATAGCACTTAAACCTTTCGGGCTGTTGATTCAACCAATTTGAGATGACCTTGGCAGTATAAGCTTCATGGCTGGCGTTATCAATTACAATTACCTCATAATTTGGGTAGGTTGTTTTGGCAAAGATAGACTCAATGCATTGATTGAGAATATAGCCCAGATCTTTAGTGGGAATGATGATGCTCACCAACTTGTAGTCGCTGATTTCGTATCGGATAGTGTAGATGCCTGGATATTGCTCGTTACAGGAAACTTTGCCCGGTTCACCCCGGCGGTGAATTGCCTCGCTGATTGCTTTCACTGCGGCCATATAGGCATTGGTCTTGGTGCTAGCGACACGAAGAGCTGCCTCAGGGTAAATTCGCCCATGATAGAGAATCTTAGGGATATGGTATATCTTGTCGGTTTTCTCGGTAAACCGTAGAACCAGATCGTAATCTTGACTGCCTTCATACCCAACTCTAAATCCACCAATTTCGTTGATGATTGACCGTCGATAAACACCAAAGTGGCTGGTGTACATGCGCGACAAAAACGAGTCTGGGCACCAGTCTGGCTTAAAAAGAGGATCGCGTCGTTTGCCGTCTACCGTCAGCTTGTCTTCATCCGAATAGATCATGTCAGCATCAGGATACTGATTGATCAAGAAGACGACTTCAAATAGGGCTTCTGCAGGCAAGATGTCATCGTGATCAAGCAGAGCAATATAGTCTCCGGTAGCTAGCTCAACTGCTGAGTTAGAACAGCGAGAGATATGGCCATTTTCCTCACGGAAGGCGATCTTAATGCGTGAGTCTTTTCTGGCATACTTCTCTAGGACTTTGCGAACATGCAACTCGGTCGAGGCGTCATCCGCAATGCAGAGCTCCCAGTTAGGATAGAGCTGCCCTATCACCGAATCAATCGCCTCCCGCAAATACTCTTCCGGTGTGTTATACACCGGCATGATGATGCTGATCAGTGGACGCTCGCGCAACACGGCCATGATTTCTGCCATTCGTTTGAAATCTTCCGGCTTCGGGGTGTTGCACTCGATCCATCGTTCATATAGCTCGGTTGGTGATGTTGTCTGCTGCTCCACCTTGACAATCTTCTCTTCTAGGAGCTGTTGGTCTGTTTTAGCTTCCGCTGGAGGGAGTTGGGGGGGAAGCGGATCCGGGTCAAAAATTACGAATGGCGCGATGTCTTCTTGAGATGATCTAACCCTGCCCTTCAGCTTTAGCCATGAGTTGCGAATCTGCCAGAACTTACTGCTCTCCATTGCCGTAATCCGAGACTGCGCACGCTCTAGCTTCTCTAACTTCTCGGTACGATCGATTTGAAATTCTGTTTCAGCAATCGTCAACTTGAGCTTGGCCTGATCCTGGCATGCTTCCAGTCGCGCTTCAGTATCCGTCAGTTGCTCTTGTAAATCTTCTAACTCTACTTCCGCTTGTTGCGATTCGGCCCGCAAATGTTGCAATTCAGTATCTGCTTGCAGCAGTTTTACCTGAGATGTCTGAAGTGCATCTTCCAGTTGTAAGATTTTTAAATTCAGTTCTGCAACCAAGCTCTGGAGTGATGCTGGGACAGGATGCTTTTGATATTCCAGAATCTGTTCATTATTTATCTTGTCCTTAAGTTTAAGAATTTGGTCTTCTTCAAATGAAGGATGCCCTGTAACCCGATCCTGCGGTGCAGAAATTGGGCGTTTCTCAATCACTACCATACTGTCGTAGTAGTCTATTGAATAGACCGAGCGAGTAAAGTCTGTGACTCGAAAATTGTCCGGATCTCTAGAATGCCAAGCATTTAATAGATCTACCAGCCGCTTACTATACTCAATAAAGCTGTCGGACTGGCGAAATCCTCCGCCATACTCACCCCAGTAGCTGGTGTACAGATCTTCACATAGATAAATACCGTTCTCGCTAACATGCGAAAATAGTTCCTCAAAGGTGACAATCTGCTGACGCATGGTATGGCCGCCACCGTCCAGCAAAATATCAATACGAGGAAATTTCCTTCTCAAGTCAGCCAGAAAGGTTCGATCTTCCTGATCGCCAATAATAATTTCAATTCCTTCTTCTTCAAATTGCTTACATCTCGGATCAATATCAATTCCAATAATTTTAGCGTTAGGCCCAAAATAATCTCTCCACATTTGGAGAGAGCCACCATGATAGATGCCAATCTCAACGATATGGACATCGGTGCTTCTAAAGCGAGAAAAATAGCGATCGTAGATCTCAAAATAATGCGTCCATTTGTGAATGAGTCGCCGATCGTTTGACTCAAAATAGCGCTGTAA
>CASBPW010000253.1 GCA_949127685.1 Candidatus Sivonenia alaskensis PMM_0068
CTCGATAGCGCTCTTCTCCAGCACAAGTCTTCTGGTTTTAGACCAGTGCCTTTGGCAATCCGTGCCAGCATTTTCGGATCAATTTCTTCGCTGTCATGAAATGAAAACACAATATCTGCCCAACCAGAACGTGAATATGGGAGCCACCTGTTTCACGCTTGATAATCCAGCCAATACGGAATAACGCTGCAAATAATTGCTTTGACAGATTTCCATTGACCCATGCAGCAAGAAAGGAAATGTGTTTTAGCCCTGATGAACGCTCACCGTGCTCAATTTGGTCAGCCAGTATTCCAGCAATTCAAAAATCTGGTGGATGTTCAAAAATTATAAACAACACGCGGCAAAGGTTTACGAGTCCAAGCCGATTGAGTTGTAGTTTTTCGACCGTTGCCCGTCCAGTTGATGTTAGGCCGATGACCTCACTGCAATCTTCATTCCAGATAAAATGTTCAGCCCACTTTTGATGGCGAAGATGATAGAGAGGAACAGTTACTTGCGTCACAAGATCAATTGCTTCGACACTAACGTATTTGCGGTTATTACAGCCTTGACAAGAAAACGCCAGGTTCTCTAGATCGTTTGTTCCTCCCTTGGACAGAGGCACAATATGCTCAACTGAAAATGGATCAGGAGAGTATCGCTCCTGTGCGCGACAGTACTCACAGCAGTTGCGCGCCCGTTCTACAACCTTTACCCGCTGACTAGGCGTGAGGCGGCCTTCAGTCATGAGCTATTGGTTTTAACCCCAGTTCAAGGATAAGGTCATTGACTGTTTTGTGGCGAATTTGAGCCAATGCCACCAAATCTTGCATTCGGTGTACATTGACCTCTTCAATTTGGTCAGCAAATGTTATCAGCTCGGTTTGTTCCTCTGCCGTTAATATCTCAGCACGGCGTTTTTCCTGGAGTTCATGATAGCGTTGCCACTCAACGGAAGACAGACTACGATTAATTCGCTGGAGGAGTTCAGCCTGCTCCCGAGGCAGTCTTTGGACACCGTCATAGGAGTTGGCTTGCTTGAGATCTTGCTGCAGGAGATGAACAACATAAACATCTGGCGTTACGCCTGCTTGATCCGCAGCCTGTTGTAACTGACACTCCAGTTCTGGAGGCATTTTAATTTCAATCGTCATGCGCTGATTTCCGCTTTCGTTTTCTATATTACAGCGCTACTTTATTCTGTGATATTGTTTCGGATTAGAGTGCTCTGTAAAATAAAAAAATTCTTATTTGAAAGCGGCCTGAACTTCTACATTCAAACCGCTCTTATTCAATGACCTACATCGCTTTAGCATACCATTCGGCCATGTCGACCACCCGGTTGGCATAACCGTATTCGTTGTCGTACCAGGCCAAAATCTTAAAGAAACGGTCGCCTAACACCATCGTAGAAGTGGCATCAATAATGCTGGAGTAGGCAGTACCAATGATATCGCTGGATACCAAGGGGTCTTCGCTGATGGCCAAGATGCCCTGATAGCGGCTGGAGGCAGCTTCTTCTTTGAAGGCAGCGTGTATGGACTCCACGGTAACGGGCTTTTCTAGCGTCCCAGTGATATCTACCAAAGAGCCATCGGGCACGGGTACCCGCACCGCGAGACCATCCAGTCTTCCTTTTAGCTCCGGTAAGACCAAGGCAATCGCTTTGGCGGCTCCTGTACTGGCAGGAATGATACTTTCTACCGCTGCTCTACCCCGGCGGAAATCGCCTTTTCCTCCAGGGCTATCCAGAACGGCCTGGGTGCTGGTATAGGCATGAACAGTGTTCAGCAATGCTTTTTCCAACCCAAAGTGGCGGTGTAGGACTTCTATGGGAGGTGCAGAGGCATTGGTAGTGCAGGAGGCAACGGAAACAATACGGTGTTTGCTGGCATCCCAGGCAGCGTCATTCACCCCTGGAACGACGGTTAGGTCTGGGTCAGTAGCAGGCGCACTGATCAGCACCACCTGCGTTCCTGCGGTTATATGCTTTGCGGCTCCTTCGCGCTTGGTGAAAAAGCCCGTGGATTCTACAACGAGGGGGATGCCTAAGTCGCCCCAACCCAGTTCAGCCGGATCTCTTTTGGATAAGACTTTGATTTTTTTGCCATTGACTACAAGGTCATTTCCATCGACCTCCACCGTGCCTTTGAAGGGACCATGGACCGAATCGTATTTGAGGAGATAGGCCAGGTTGTCCGGGGAAGTCAGGTCATTGACCGCCACCACTTCGAGGTCGGATTGACGAGCTAACAGTGCCCGCAAAAACATCCGTCCAATGCGGCCAAAGCCATTGATACCGATAGGAAAAGTCATATAAACACGCCTAGAGGGTCAGAGGAAATAATATAGCCCCTCTGGGGCGCTCAATTCACACGCGAGCTAAGGTAGCTTCTTCTTCCACAGGGGCTACCAGCGCTTCTGCGAGATCTGCCCGACCCACTTTTTTCTCTAGGATCCGCATCACTTCTCGTCCAAAATCTTGAGGATTGGACCGGAAGGCTTCTAGACAGACTTCTCCAAAGTAAGAACCCATCTCACCGGGATTCCATAGGAATTTGCGGGCATCCCAAGGCATCATACTCATTGGATCATAGCCAGGACGAATCACTCCTTGCTTAAAAGCATATTTTTCCAAGCCTGTATGAGGCTGTAGGCCAATAAAGAAGATCGCCGGTTCTACCTTGTCGGCTCCAAAGATTTCTTCTAAAGCGCGATGGTAGGCAATGGTTTCCCGGATAGTCTGGTCCGACTCATCAATGACATTGAAGGAATAGTTCACAGAAACAAGGTCATTAAATCCTGCCTCTTTCAGTGATCTACAGTTCTCTAAAACAATTCTGAGGTTATAGCCTAACCGCATCTTGCGCACTAACTTTTGAGAGCCGGAAGTAATCCCAATCTCAAAATAGTTCATCCCCGTTTCTACCATCAGTTTTGCTACCTCGGGCGTGACGTTATCTGCCCGAATATAGGCTGCCCAATGAATGTCAGTCATGCCAGAAGCTTTAATTTTTTCAAGGAGTTCAATCACTCCTGGAATGTACTTCTTCGAAGGAATAAACTGAGCATCGGTGAACCAGAAGTTGCGAATGCCTCGGTCATAGAGCTGGCGCATTTCGGCAACCACTTCATCGGCTTCATTGACCCGTACTTTCTTCCCTTCGATGACGGTATAAATGCAGTAAATGCAGTTGTGGGGGCATCCGCGTTTGGTCTGTACACCAAGATAAAAATCTCCATCTAGATAGTAGTTAAACTCTGGCCAGATCGTCTCGATATAGTCATAGTTGGTTGCGGTCTTTTCAATTGGAGCAGGGAGCTCATTTAATAAATGGGGGCGGGGCTTTTCTTTATGGGCAATATAACAGCGCTCATGGTCCAGAGACTCCCGACGAATAATCTTTTCGAGTAGGGCTTCTCCTTCTCCTACGGAAACTATAGTCCCGTAAGGCAAACTAGCGCCAAGCTGTTCATAAAAGACACTGACGGCTCCGCCCCCTAGCATCAACCGGGCTTGCGGACAAAACTCTTTCGCTCGGTAATAACCATGCTTGATCAATCCCAAGTTGCGCCAGAGTTCAGTGTAGTAATCCGTAACGAGACGAAGACCGCCAAAAGCTCCTTGGACTTTCTCTAGAGGGTTTGAAGAATAGTAAAACTGGAATGAATTTTGTAGTGGATTTCCCCCTCTACCATCGACAGGAGCGTAGAGCTGAATATCGCGCCAGGAGTAAACTAGAAGCGTCGGTTTGAATTGATCTATTTTCTGGTCTAGAAATTTTTGATAATCCAGGGGAGGGACTACGCCCAAGTCACAGATTTCCTGTTCAATGCCGGGGAATTGCTTGTGTACATGATCCGCTAAGTAGACAACTCCAATCGGAAAAATAGGATTGCAGGGGAGGCGGACATAGAGGACACGCTCTGAATAAGGAAGCATGAGGATTTATTTATGACGTTTTGTAATCTATCTTCACTGTAGCCGAACTCGTTGGCGGTGCAACGGGGGTGTTTGCTTAGACATTTTGGCAAGACCCAGAAACTAGAAAGCCGCATCTGGTACAAAGCTGAAGGTAAAATCTAAAAGCAGCATCTTGGAATCTTTGTGGCTCGCAGTACTTCTACCAAGCGTTACGTCTTCCCCTTCACGGCCATTGTTGGGCAGGATGAAATGAAACTTTCCCTCATGCTCAATGTGATTGACCCCAAAATTGGCGGGGTGATGATTATGGGAGATCGGGGAACGGGAAAGACCACTACGATCCGCGCCCTGACGGACCTCCTGCCTGAAATCGAAGTAATCGCCGACTGCCCCTTTAGCTCTCATCCCACCGATAGAGACCTGATGAGCGATTGGGTTCGGGAACGTAAGGAGAAGGACGAAACGCTGCCTGTGGTTCGTCGTCAAGTACAGATGGTAGACCTCCCTTTGGGCGCGACGGAAGACCGGGTATGCGGCACCATTGATATTGAAAAAGCCCTCTCGGAAGGGGTCAAAGCTTTTGAACCGGGTCTGTTAGCCAAGGCAAACCGGGGCATTCTCTATGTGGATGAGGTCAACTTGCTGGATGACCACTTGGTAGATGTGCTCTTAGACTCGGCGGCTTCCGGTTGGAATACTGTAGAACGGGAAGGCATCTCCATCCGTCATCCCGCCCGTTTTGTCCTGGTCGGTTCTGGCAACCCAGAAGAGGGAGAACTCCGTCCCCAACTCCTCGACCGTTTTGGGATGCACGCCGAAATTCACACGGTCAAAGATCCCAAAATGCGGGTGCAGATTGTTCGGCAACGCACTGAGTTTGACCAAGACCCCGCTCAGTTCACCAAAGCGCATGCCAGAGAGCAAAAAGAACTTCAGAAACGCCTGGTAGAAGCCCAAAAGAATTTGCAGCAAGTTCATATTGCGCCAGAGTTGGAAGTGAAGATTTCTCAAGTTTGTTCTGAGCTGGATGTGGATGGTCTTCGTGGAGATATTGTCACGAATCGGGCTGCTAAAGCTTTAGCCAGTCTAGAAGGCAGAAAAGAAGTCACGGTGGACGACATTAGTCGGGTCATTGTTCTTTCTCTGCGTCACCGTCTGCGCAAGGACCCTCTAGAGACGATTGATACAGGTTATAAAGTCGAACGGGTATTCCGTCGTGTCTTTGATGTTGCGGATGAAGATGCGGCTTAGGAGTCAGCAAAATTCGCAGAAATCGAGTAGAAAGGGATCCTGTGTCATTGGTTTAGCTCCTATGTCAAGCCCAACGAACCTAGAGGGATTTGAAGCCCCAAGCAAATCGTCCGACCTTCCTCGGATTACGCTCTTGACGATGTTCCGGTTGGGCTTATTTCAGATGGGTTTGGGGACGATGTCCATCCTGACCTTGGGCGTGCTGAATCGGATCCTCATTGACCAGAATCTCCTCGGGATCCCGGCGACGGTTGCTGGTGGTGCGCTGGCTATGTACCAACTGATTGCGCCTGCCAGAGTTATGTTTGGGCAAATGTCCGATTCTAAGACAATCTTTGGGTATCACCGCACTGGCTACGTCTGGATTGGTTCAGCTCTATTCGCCCTCTGCTCATTTCTCGCGGTGCAGGTCATCTGGCAACTATCCAATAATTTGGGATTGATGGAACCTTCCCGTGGCGCTTGGGCTTGGACTCCAGCTTCCATCGGTTGGGTCGGACTTATGGCCTTGATGTTTGCCCTCTATGGTCTTTGTATCAGCTGTAGTTCCACGCCTTTTGCCGCTCTTTTGGTAGATATTTCTGATGAAGATGATCGTCCTAAATTGGTCGGTATTGTCTGGTCCATGCTGATGGTGGGGATTGTATTGGGTGCGGTAGTGAGTGGACGACTCTTGAATGGCGTCACCTTGGAAACACTCCAGGACACGATCAATCGCCTGTTTATGATCGTTCCCGGCACCGTGTTTCTGCTGGGACTGATTGCCACTTTTGGGGTGGAGAAAAAATATTCACGCTATTCTTCCCGCTCAATCTTGGCTGACCGGGAAGACAAAATTACGCTCGGCACTGCCCTGAAAGTGTTGACCGCTAGCCGTCAAACGGGGATCTTTTTTAGTTTTTTGATGGTGATGACCATAAGCCTATTCATGCAGCAACCGATTCTGGAACCCTACGCCGGAGAGGTTTTTGGGATGACGGTTTCCCAAAGTACGCAACTCAATGCTTTCTGGGGGACTGGAACGCTGATTGGCATGGCGGTCACTGGATTTTTGATTGTGCCTCGGTTAGGGAAACAAAGAACTGCTGCTATAGGGTGCCTGTCGGTTGCTTTCTGTTTTGGCTTGGTGCTGTTGGCCGGATTTACCCAATCCCAAACTTTACTCCAGGCGACCATGGTGATCTTAGGGTTTGGGTTTGGCGTAACTACCAATGCAGCGGTCAGCTTAATGCTAGACCTCACCGCTCCTGAAACGGCGGGGACCTTTATTGGGGCCTGGGGATTGGCCCAAGCTATGTCTCAGGCTCTTGCTACCCTGGCCGGGGGAGCCTTGCTGGATGTAGGGCGCAGACTCTTCACCGAACCTGTTCTAGCCTATGGATTAGTGTTTGTCCTGGAAGCAGTGGGATTAGTGCTGGCTGTCTTCATGCTGCGTCGCGTCAATGTTGTAGAATTTCGCACCAACACCCGCCAAGCGATTAGCCAGGTTTTAGCGCAAGGGCTGGATTAACTTTCAGCGTTAAGACAATTCCACATCACTTGCTTGGCTTACCGTACTAACGGCTTGAGCGAAGTTAGGAACCGTCTTGGTCAGCCTGGAGAGAAGGTCTCGCTCACTCACAGGATTACGGCGGTCTTGAGCAGAAAGCTGAACAACTTTAATCATTTTCTCGGGAGCGAAGTCAAAAAGGTGAATTAAGAAAGTGTCTGGATGCTGCGCTTCGATCTCCCACGGGCTAAGCGCCTCTTCTGGAAAATGCTTGAGATTAGCGGTGATGATGACCTGAGCTTTGGCTACTACGGCTGCTGCAAGAACGTGACGATCTTTTAGATCGTTATTCATAGCACCAAGTAAGCTGGAGGGTACTTCAACGATGGCTTCAGGAAATGCCTTATTTATCTCACTGCTGAGGTGCTGGGCCTGAGATTGGCTCATCTTGCTCTGTCTCACCAAATTGCGTGTGACTTCATCCAGAATTTCTTGTGACCAATGCACACGATACAAATCAGCTTCAGCAGCTCGCAGAAAAATATCGCGTAACAATGCTGGAAAAAGAATACATGCATCGGTTACAGCAGGAAATATAGCCATTTTTAAGGGGAGCCATCCTGCGGAGGAAATTCATCCTCCTCGTATAAACCTAGCTCTTCGCTCATTTGGGTTAATCGCTTTAATCCTTCTCGCCGATTGGCATCACGCACTTTTTTATATTGCATCAGATCTTCAAAGCGGATACGCCGATGGGAACCGACTAGTACATGAGGGATAGTATTACTTTTAAGGAGTTTGCTAATGAACCCTCGTGACACGTTAAGTTCTTCAGCCGCTTCTTGCGTTGTCAGCAGGTGATCAGACCGCATGATAGACACTGAATGTCCAGTCGCTAGCGCATGGGCGAGATCGCGCAAGAGTTGATACATAAACTCCGGAAGAATTATTTCCTGCCCATTAGCCCCCACTAGCTTGGCTCTTGCTGGCTCAAGGTTGAGGGCTCTATCGAGATCTTTGATAGCGGAGATCTCTTGCACAGGTGGTGCAAGCCTTCTCGGTGGTGTTGTACTTTGCATGGCCATTACCCTGCTGCTGGATGCCCTCTATATTATATATCTGTCATAAGTGATATAAGTGCTTCGGTCAATATGAACCATTTATAGGAGATTCCATCGTTTATCCAAACCAATGATGGTGTCTATGGGGGCATGTCAGCGATATCAATAAGGGAGGGGCGAACGGCCGTTCGCCCCTCCCTATCATGATGGTTATTGATTGCCGCATTCAAATCCGCCGTCCCCAAACGGATGAACAAAACATATATCGCCACGCTATCTAGTTCACGCTCTTATCAGCATCTAGGAAAGTAGCATTAATCCCTTTCTGCATGTAAGCATTCAAATTTTCGGTCCTCTGACCAGCTACACCTGTTGCTCCTGCTTCCCAACCTGGATTAGCGACACTAAAAGAACCTGTCGTGACTTGATGGGTGGAAATAATCCAACGTTGCGCTAGACCAGCCGCATCTATTTTTACACCAAGCTGACTGATAAATAACGTGGCTTCATTACCTGCTGGATTTAAGGCCAAATTCGTAACGCCATTGCTCAATCTTCTATCACTAAGAGATGCACCAGGATTAGTTGGAAGCGTAGTTCCTGTTAGGGTGGGGCGAGGATTTATAGTTCCAATACTGGCATACTCATCATTCTCATAGCGATGCGCTTCTTGGCCCACATGAATACCGGACAAAGTGGCAGTAGCTTCTGTCAACTGAGCTTTATCTGTCTGGCCAATCAAATTAGGCAGAGCAACCGCAGCTAGAATTCCAATGATGACAACCACAACGAGGAGTTCTATAAGGGTGAAGCCCTTGCGCTTTCTGAAAAGAGATTTGATAGCCATCTAACTGAGTGCCTATGTCCTATTGAGCTCATAATACCCATCGGTAAAATGTCTTTCATGAGGGAATCTACGTATTTTTATGTAGTAAATATGAAGGTAATATCAAAGCCTTTTGATTGGTGTCATAGAGAGTTTATGTAATCCCTATAATCGCTCTTTTATCAAACATTGACATCATATAGAGTGTTTTTTATCTCAATCTAGAGCATTTCTCATTCGCGTGAAATATGAACCCCCATCCTAAAAGCAAACTTGAGCGGTGAGTGGCCATCCCCCTTGTAGGCAAAGCCTTCTCGGAGAGTGGGGGGACACAGGAGGGTTTGAAATGGATAGAGAAGAAATGAATAGAGAAGAAATGGATGGACTCTTGAATCTTGGATATA
>CASBPW010000254.1 GCA_949127685.1 Candidatus Sivonenia alaskensis PMM_0068
CTCTTAAATAGCTTTCAAGGAAATGAGCTAGAGGCGGGACTAGACCTCGCAGAAGTGAAAGGCCAAAACCTGGCTCGTCGTTCCCTAGAAATTGCGGCGGCTGGGGGGCACAATCTCCTTTTAGTCGGTCCTCCTGGTTCCGGCAAGACCATGTTGGCCCGACGATTGCCTTCTATTCTGCCTCCTTTAGATTTTGCAGAGGCCCTAGAAGTCACCAAAATCTATTCCGTCTCAGGACTTTTGCAAAATAGAGGCAGACTGGTCAGCCGTCGGCCATTCCGGAGCCCTCATCATTCCGCTTCAGGCCCAGCGTTAGTCGGGGGAGGTTCCTACCCACGGCCTGGAGAAATTTCTTTAGCCCACGCTGGAATTCTCTATTTAGACGAATTGACAGAGTTCCGCAGGGAAGTTTTAGAATTTCTGCGCCAGCCTTTAGAAGATGGCAAAGTAACTATTTCCCGGACGCGGATGGCGTTGGAGTTTCCCGCCCGCTTCACCCTAGTAGCCAGCACCAATCCCTGTCCCTGCGGATTCTATGGAGATACATTGGTAGCCTGTCATTGTAGCCCTCTGCAAAGGGAAAAATACTGGAATCGTCTTTCTGGGCCCCTTTTGGACCGGATTGACCTTCAAGTCGCGGTCGCTCGTCTCAAACCAGAAGAAATGAACATCAGAATTTCTGTTCAAGCAGAATCTTCAGCCGTAGTCCGTACCCGTGTCACTCAAGCCCGTCAACGCCAAAAAGAACGCCTCCAAGGAGAAAAAGTATACTGTAATGCCCAGATGACTGCCCGACATCTGCGTGAGCATATTGTTCTAGAGGATTCTAGCCGCCAGCTCTTGGAAGCCGCCGTACGCCGTCTCGGACTATCGGCTAGAGGTCTAGACCGAGTGCTCAAAGTTGCACGGACAATAGCAGACTTAGCTGAGGAAACCCATATCAAAACACCGCATGTAGCGGAAGCGATTCAGTACCGTGCTTTAGATCGGATGCATTAGATCTAGCGGTCTGAAGCCAATACATCATCTCCTAGTATACCCCCCGATTTTATACCAATCACTCCTGATGAAACGTTGCAGTTCTAAGCCCAAAAAAGCTAGACAGATAGAACTATGTATATGTTTAGGAGTCAATCCTATGCAACGGGCATTGCGACTGATATCGAATAGTGGCTCTGAAGCCAGGGAAATTCGGCCAGAAACCTCTCGACTCGTGGAGTTGCAAGATGAGCAGCTTCTAGATGCTTACTCACAGGCCATTATCCAGGTAGCTGAGCGAGTTAGTCCTTCTGTGGTCAATATTGATGTGCATCAGCAGGTTAAGGGACGTCAGCAGAGACCACAAGAAAAACATGGAAATGGGTCGGGTTTTATTTGTACGCCGGATGGCTACATTCTGACCAACAGTCATGTGGTTCATAAGGCCGTCAAGATTGGCGTTACGCTTTCTGATGGTCGAGAGGCTCCGGCAGAACTAATCGGGGATGACCCAGAAACGGATCTGGCGGTGATTAGGATTCATAGTCCCAATCTGGTGCCGGCCCGTTTGGGAAATTCTCAGGCCATCAAAGTGGGGCAAGTAGCGGTTGCTATTGGTAATCCCTATGGCTTCCAATGCACCGTAACTGCTGGTGTGGTGAGTGCCTTGGGCCGTTCGCTTCGGTCACAGTCGGGCCGCATGATTGATAACGTCATTCAAACTGATGCAGCGCTGAATCCAGGTAATTCTGGGGGCCCCTTGGTCAATTCGCAAGGAGAAGTAATCGGGGTCAATACAGCGGTCATTTTGCCCGCCCAGGGAATTTGCTTTGCCATCGGGGTGAACACGGCCAAGTTTGTGGCAGGACAACTGATTAACTATGGCAAAGTGACCCGTAGCTATATCGGTATCGGTGGGCAAAACGTCCCCCTCCATCGACGGATTGTCCGCTTCTATAACTTGACCAACGAAAGTGGAATCCTCGTGGTTTCCATCGAACCCGATAGTCCTGCAGAACGGGCCGGGCTGCAAGAAGGGGATGTGATCATCCGATATGAAGGTCAAGAGCTGACGGAAATCAATGATCTCCATCGCGTGCTCACCGAAAAAGAGGTTGGCGTTAAAGCTTCTCTAACGGTGATTCGCCATGCTGAGATGGTGACGCTCCGTATTGTCCCAGAGGAGTCCAAGCCTTCGTAGCCCCGTTTCCTTGCTCACCGATTGAGAGAGGAAATGATAGAGGCCTCATACCATGGACTCTTGCTTTCTCGTTAACCCCTGGGACGGTTACATGGAGACTATCAGACAATCACTCCGGTCGAACCCCTGCAGGAGCTTTTGAAAAATCCTGATTTAACTTCTGGCGTGATTGAGTTTTCCCAGCTCATCCCCGTGAGGGAGGGATGGGGACCCCCGAGCAAGAAGGAAATGCATGGGCGATCGCGATGGGCCAGAGTAAGGTGACAGAACGCCTGTTTAATAGGGATGTTAACCAAAAACTGATGTCTTATCCGTTGTTCCAGGTAATAATGTTAGGATTCCAAACGTACATACCGTATTGTACTTCGAGGTTTTGATACACCAGCAGACCATTGAAGAATACAGAGAAATCATCAATCTATTGACTGAAAAGACAACGCACAAACTAATTGTTTCTAGATATAGATCGTTTTGCTAACCACTCATAATGTACAATTTTAAACCCTTAGCCTTCACAGCAAAGACTTCAGAACTACGGTAAATCCAGGCACTACGTCTTCACCATCCAAAATAGCGGTGGCAGGGTATTGAGTGACGGAACCAGTATCTCGATAGACCCAGGCCCGCTGATTCTTGCGATCAATGAGCCATCCCAGGCGTACTCCTTGGGCAATATATTCTTGCATTTTGGCCTGGAGGGTTTCTAGGCTGTCTGTTTTAGAGCGGATTTCGATAACAAAATCAGGCGATAGAGCTAAAAACTGGTCTTCTAGTTCATCCCATCCTTCAGGCAATCGCCCTTTAGCGACGAAGGCAGCATCTGGTGAACGGACAGCCCCGTTCGCTAGTTTGAATCCAGTACTTGCACCAAATACTTCTCCCAAACCCTGGCTATCCACCCAGCTCAAAAGGTAAGCTCCTGCTTTCAATTCACGGTTACCGGAAATTCCACCTGTTGGTGCCATCGTTGCTAATGTCCCATCCGCATTGCGCTCAAACCGTAGCTCTGGATTCTGCGAACTGAGCTGCATCAATTCTTCATCGGTCACAACAGACCAGGCTTGAGCCATTTACTGTCCTCAGCTGTGCCCATATTGTAACAAGGTGCATGTTAGGCGCTGCTTGCTCTCTTTTTGGCTTCCTCTATGTCTTTGAGCAGCATGTTTTGCAAGCTTTTCACAGTCGAATTTGTAATTTGCAGGAAGCTTAGCTGAAAATCGCTCCGTCGATCGGAGGAATCGCTCTCATCTAGCTTATTCATTATTTCTTATTCATGGCCCGCGCCCCACTGAATAGCAGGAATAACCCACTCCCCATGATGAACAGAGCAAAGGCAACAAGCAAAGCGTTCAGAATATTCATAGCTACTAAAATATGACACTCCAGTCATTTCTGGATGCTGAATTTTTATTGATGGTGGCAAGGCTTAAGTTTTGGTCGCAACACCCCGATACAAATGCCCAAGCGTTTTAGGGGCATTTTCCATATCAAATTGCTCGATTTCAATATCTTGGAACTGCTTCTTGATGAGGGTTTGGATATCACGGTCCAGGTGACAACCATCTCCAATGACCTTTTGGATAGGGTTGAGACGATGCTGCCAGATCTGGACTCCTGGGTCTTCACTCAACCCATGTTCAATAAAAAAGAAGCGACCACCGTGTTTGAGGACTCGATAAATTTCTTGGATAGCCTGATCTACGTTTGCAATGCTACAAAGTGTCCACGTGCTGACTACACTATCAAACGTGTTATCCGCCATCGGGAGCTGTTCACCACTGAGGACTCGATGCTCTACCATCATCGAAGATTCTTGAATACGCTTTTGGGCTAATTGATTCACTCCAGGGTTAGGGTCTACGGTCGTAATTTTCCGAATCCGTTTTGGGTAGTACGGTAAGTTTAATCCCGTGCCAAAACCAATCTCTAGAACTTCTCCCTGAACCTGGGCTAATACTTCCTGACGATATTTGGCCATATCAGGCCCAGCCATAGACCAGTCCATTAAACGCGGAAAGATAACCCGTGAATAGAAACCCATAGTGGCGAAGACTCGGCAGTGGTTGCAGAAGTTGGATACACTCAGGGTAGCTTCTGATTCACCCCCATGACCCGCATTGCCCTGATTGACTATGGTTCTGGCAACCTCCACTCTGCTCGAAAAGGATTGTTGCAAGCAGGCAGTAGGTTCCCTGGGAACACGCTAGAAGTAGTGGTGACGCGGGATGCCGAAGAGATCGCTCAAGCCGATGGGCTAGTTTTGCCTGGGGTGGGGGCTTTTGACCCTTCGATCAAGAAGTTTCGGGAGTATGGTTTGGAAATCCCTGTCCATCGCGCTATAGACGCGGGGAAGCCTTTTCTAGGCATTTGTGTGGGGCTCCAGATGCTCTTTGAAGGTTCTGACGAAGGTGTGGAACCGGGACTGGGCATACTAGCGGGGCGAGTAAACCGTTTTACACCGGAGCCAGGACTGACCATTCCTCATATGGGTTGGAATCAATTGGACTTAAAAGCGAAAGATTGTCCTATCTGGCGGGAGGTTCCTGACAAACCTTGGGTATATTTTGTCCATTCCTACTTTGCCGTCCCCACAGACCCAGAGCTGATCGCAGCCACAAGTACCCATGGAAGCCAAACCTTCACGGCGGCGGTGTGGAAAGACAACCTAATGGCAACGCAGTTCCACCCGGAAAAGTCATCCAATCTTGGGTTATCTTTGTTGGCCAATTTTCTCGCTTTTGTTACACACTCCCTAGGTGAAGAGCAAAAAGTTCAGAAGGTTTAACGAGATTTTAACGAGATAGGCCCTTATTTTTATAGGCTCTAGCCAGCTCTTCATACTGTCGGGCATGGTGAATCAAGCCCTCTGCTTCTTCTGGAGCAATCACACGCACAGGTTTGCCAGGAACCCCTGCCACAAGGGTATAGGGGGCTACATCCTTGGTAACCACGGCCCCTGCTCCGACGATAGACCCTTTGCCAACGGTCACGCCATTGAGCAAAATGGCACCCATTCCAATCATTGCCCCATCTTCTATGGTGGCGGAGTGGATGATGGCCCGATGGCCCACTGTCACATAATTGCCCAAAATTGTCGGGATTCCAGGGTCACCATGGACTATGGCTCCATCCTGAATATTGGTGAAACGCCCAACCACAATGCGCTCCACGTCCCCCCGGAGCACAGCTCCATACCAAATACTCACCCCCTCCTCAAGACTGACGGCACCAATTACCTGGGCATCTGGAGCAATAAAAGTAGCGAGGCTAAGATCGGGGGGATCGAGAAACAATGGGTTCATGCGATATCCAGAGCACTGTGCGTCAACAGCCTACAATCCAAGCCCTGCAAGGATTTTATATTCACCACAAAACGCAACATTAAGGACTCTGTGTTTTCAGACGCTCGTAGAAAAAATAAGCTATATTCTCAATAAGCCGCCCTTCTTGATAATCTCATGGTCACCCAATATACTCCCGATACCCTCAAGGCAGAACTAAACTCCAAAGGATGGCGGCTGACTCCCCAACGAGAAACTATTCTCAAAATTTTTCAGGAATTGCCCGAAGGCAATCATCTAAGTGCAGAAGATTTGCACGACAAACTGCTGGAAGTAGATACCGGCATCAGCCTTTCCACGGTATATCGCACGGTCAAGCTGCTTGCCCGCCTGGGCATCCTCCGAGAATTGGAATTGGCAGAAGGGCACAAGCATTACGAATTGAACCAATCCTATCCTCATCATCATCATCACCTCGTATGCGTGCGCTGCAACCAGACCATTGAGTTTAAGAGCAACTCCATTTTGCAAGTGGGCTCCAAACAGGCCCAGAAACATGGGTTTAAATTGTTAGATTGCCAGCTCACCATTCATGCCGTTTGTCCAGAATGCCAAAGAGCGCTGATTCCTGGGTGAATTTATTCATTTCCAGGTAATCGGTAAGGCAGGAGACAAAGACCACACTCTAGGTCCCGTATGGACTTCCGTTTCCTGGTCTAGTACCTGTACCACCCGGTCATAGATAGCTTGAGCTTCTTCTAAGGAATTCCCAATACTGGTCAGCCCAACTTTTCCATATTCCGATAGAGAACCGATGAGGTGAAAGACAGTACCTGTCTGTGTACTGCTGTCAAAATGGAGTCGATGGTAGGCAATAATATCCATCAAATCGCTGGGCAGTAAGCCACGATATTGGTCTTTTTGCAAATTGTCAGACGCTATGTAGTATTTGGCATGACCTTGTTGACTGTAAAAAAGTCCATTCGTGAAATTGTAATGACCATGCGTCAGGAATTTGAGGGTCATAAAAGGATGGGTTGTCCCCCCCTTACGCAAATTGATTTCAATAGCCTGGAGATCCCAGGAACCATCCGGTTGCTGCACCGCGATGAAGTCAACGCCAAAACGTTCTATTACTCCTTTTTCCGCTAAATTTTCACCAATACGCAGCCCCAATTCCTGCAAATCTAAGCGATAGGCTGCGTCCGCCGGGAAGGAACAACCCAGAAAAATTTGGCCATCGGGGCCGCCTAGGATCTGGTCATGGGTAGATAGAATTTCCACTTCACCGGTAGGTGCAATGAGGCCTTGGACACTGGGAGAACGCTTCTGTTCCCCTTCGATAAAAGCTTCGACAATCGCCCCTACTTCTGGAATACGACTGCTGAAACTCGGCCAGGTTTCACAGCTGGACTGGAACCGTAACGTGGAAAAGTGCTCACTCAGAGCAGCAACTCTCTGCGCATGGGATTTAGGCAATAGCTTGTGAATTGGTCTCAGGTCGAGCAGTGCATTGCCTTCCCCCGAAAATCCGACATTGAGTTTGATCACCATCCGCCGCAAATTGGGCTGTCGTTCCCATAACTCCGCTGCCGTTTCTGCCAAGTCTTCTGCCGTCCACACCAAAGAACTACCATCCGGGTGAGGCACCCCACATTCCTCAAAAACACGCCGACTCCCACTTTTTGTCCCTAGATATAAGAGTTCAGGGGCAGCGGCGAGGAGGGGGATCCCCAACTGTACGGACAACTCTTGTTCAAGGGGCGTGGAATTGTAGCAGGTGATGTAAGACCGTTCTGGACGTAGAGCCTGACGAATGCGCTCTACCAAACGTGGACGCTCCAGAATTTTCTGGGTTAGCGGCTTTTGAGATGAGTCATAGGTGGAAAGCAGGAGCAAACGGTCATAGGCATGGGAGAAGGGAATCCCCGGCAATAGTTGCAGATAATAATCCACCACAATAGGATGTAAAGGCTGAGAAGTGACATAAACAAGGCGGGTCCGGGGATTCCAAAGACGAATCAGAGAGAACAATAGCCGCTCTTCATAGTGATGATTTCCGGGAATCTTTAAAAGTTCACGCTGGTCGATACTATGAGAAGGGAGAACTAGAATGTCATAGTCTCCCAGGTCCAGTTCTTCTATCTCCCGCCAGCGTTGGCGGAATTTCGCTTGGAGCGCTCGGAAGGTATCAGGTATATCTGTCTGTAGCATGTTCTAGGGCCTACCTCGAGCCTCTTGCTGCATCTTAGCTTTCTTTGTTTCCTGGCGGCATGAGCTGTCACGTAGAGTTACAGTTAGATTATGGGTCTTTCACCATTTTTCACAGCGCAGTTTTGGGGACAGGGCGTTCCTTTTCCCTACGATGAAGTTATTGACGTGCGCTCTCCCTTAGAATTTGCAGAAGACCATATTC
The DNA here is from genome assembly GCA_949127685.1 of Candidatus Sivonenia alaskensis PMM_0068. Lineage (GTDB taxonomy): Bacteria > Cyanobacteriota > Cyanobacteriia > Gloeobacterales > PMM-0068 > Sivonenia > Sivonenia alaskensis. The sequence continues at coordinate 7,877 of CASBPW010000254.1, forward strand.
CAGGCGCTATCAATCTCCCCGTCTTAGAGGATGCAGAACGGGCTGAAGTTGGGACCCTCTACAAACAAGTGAGTACATTCTCCGCCCGCAAGGTAGGAGCCGCCATGGTTTCCCGTAATATCAGCCGCCATTTAGAGAGCCACTTTGCCCACAAAGACAAAGATTATCAGCCTTTGATTTATTGCTGGAGGGGAGGACAACGTTCGGGTAGTCTGGCGACGGTCTTAGTGCAGATTGGCTGGCGAGTTACCCTGTTGCAGGGAGGCTACAAGACCTATCGAGCCCATGTCCGCCAGCAGTTGCACGATCTCCCAGGGCAATTCACCTATCAGATACTGGCGGGATCGACAGGGACCGGAAAAACCCAAGTACTGAAGCGTTTGGCCCAACGAGGAGCCCAAGTCCTAGATTTAGAAGGTCTGGCCCAACACCGGGGTTCTCTACTGGGAGCCCTCTGGGAGATTTCGCAACCAACCCAGAAATACTTTGAATCACTCTTACTCGAACAATTCCAACAATTTAATCCTAAAGAACCTGTATGGGTAGAAGCAGAAAGCAACAAGATTGGACAAGTCTATATTCCACAAACCCTCTGGCAAAATATGCAACAGGCAGAGGGCATCGAGATCCAGATGCCTCTCAACGAACGCATTAAGCATCTTCTAAAGGAATATCCCCAGCTCGTCGCCCATCCTGAAGTACTGAAGGCCAAGCTTCAACAGCTCAAGTCCCGCCATGGGAAGCAGAAGTTAGAAGAGTGGAACCACCTAATCGATACACAGCAAGGGGAGACGTTTATTGGACTGCTTTTAGAACAGCACTATGACCCCAGTTATACTCACTCCTTTCACCGTTTCTATCCCAACGTTCAGAAATCAGCTTCTTTACTAGATACCTCTGTGGAACAGATCGATAGGTTTATCCATAGTTTTTTGGTCCCGGCCCAAGTCATCGATTTTCTTTCTCCAGCACAGAGCAGAGTACTTTAGGCGATTCCATCCATGCCTCATCTCGCCCGCATTGATATCTATCCGATTAAGTCCTTAGATGGCTTGACCTTACCTCAAGCCACGATCCTTTCTAGTGGAGCCCTACAGCATGACCGTGAATTTGCTCTTTTTGATGAACAAGGGAGGTTTGTGAATGGCAAGCATAATCAAAAAGTACATACTATCCGCTCACATTTTGATATCCATACAGAAACTTTAAGTCTCCAGATAGATGTACTTAAGCAAGTGTTTGACATCCATAAAGAACATCTCAAGCTAGAAGCTTGGCTTAGTGACTATTTTGGGTTTCCTGTCAGCTTGAAACAAGATATCCAGACAGGATTTCCCGATGATACCTACTCCCCAGGACCAACTGTAATTAGCACAGAGACCCTCAAGGAGGTCAATTCCTGGTTTCCCAGTCTAAGTATGGATGAAGTCAGAAAACGCTTTCGAGCCAATCTCGAAATTGATGGAGTTCCCGCGTTTTGGGAAGACCAATTATTTACGGAGGAAGGTCAAATTGTTCAATTTCAGATAGGAGAGGTAGTTTGTGCAGGAGTGAATCCTTGTCAACGTTGTCCAGTGCCCACAAGAGATTCATTGACCGGGGAGGCGTATCCAGATTTTCATAAGATATTTATCAGTAAGCGGAAAGAAACGCTCCCTTCATGGGCTCTAAATGCTCGCTTTAATCATTTTTATAAGCTAAGTGTGAACACACGAGTTCTTAACAAAGGCAGCAGTAGTATTTTAAATACAGGAGATGAGGTAAAAATTCTAGAAAACTCAGCTAATATTCAAGGCAAGAAAATCGATGTCAAGACTAATAATGGATAGCTATTCCTCAAATTCAATCTGAGCAGCAAACTCTGCGCTCACAATTCCGATGAACATTTACTCCCTCCATTACTTTTCATTGTTCGTACAACTCAACAGCTCAAATCAGCTTGGCATTGCAGGGTAATCGCATCTTAATCGAGTGCTCAAATTTCTAAACCATGGGCCAACATCTAACTGCTAATTCAGGCTCTAATCTGAACAAAGCCACTGGATTTAGTGCTGTTGTGTGGGCCCTGCGCAGATTAATTCTCAGCGGCTCAACCCGTTTCAGTCAATTCATCACCTCCTCTAACTAATCGCTATCAGTTTTACCTCCACCCAGGCACCCCCTTCACTCAACGGCACTGGCTGCCAGGATTTTCATCAGGAAATCATTGTCCATCCCTGCTTTATAACGCTTCATCTTCAGACTCAGCCTGGACGGTTCGCGCTTGAGTAAATTAACACTCAGACGGCGCAACAGTCCCAGGTTCTCTGCGGCATACCCCTGACGAATCCGGCTGGCATCTTCATTAAAAGTGACATCGAGCACCCAATGCAGACTGTTCTCAACAC
>CASBPW010000255.1 GCA_949127685.1 Candidatus Sivonenia alaskensis PMM_0068
CTGGCTGAGTTTGGCTAAGCATGGCGGATCCTGGTGGACGTGATGTAGTGGCGATTCAGTATTCTTCGCTACTGAATTTAGTGTGCTCGAATTAACAGTGTCCTCTTTAAAGGACGACTGAAGACTGCTTGAGGTCTTAATAAAGAGCGTTTGACACGTGTTTGTACTTGAGCCATTGTTATCTTTATCTTGTGTTTACATTCTGTACTCACAAGGCTTTCAAGCATTTTATCTTTAAGCCTCAATGCCTATTTATCGATTACTTGCAATTGGTAAAGAGGATTTGACGCGCGTTTGTACTTGAGGTGTTGTAGAACATAGCTGACGTGACAGAGCAAGGCCCTATCGTTTTCATCATGCGAATGTTCATAGCAAACACTTTTTGACGAAAGCAAGACCTGCGCAAAAATGGCCCCCCACTTACCCTATGGGTAGGCCAAGGATAAGCAAAGCAGCTTTGCTATGGAGGGAGAAGCGTCCTCGGCTTGCTTTCAGCTGACGAATGCCAAAGCTTTGCGTAAGTCCCCGGTGGCTTAACCGCATCTTAATTGATCAGTAAATAAATGTGGGGTCGGTGTTGGAGTTGATACAATATTTAGTTAGCTAAAAACGAAGAGAAGGAACAGAATGACTGAGTATAGGAAGTCCGTCCTAGTGGGTGGGCGGGAGATTGGATTTAGTACAGGAGTATTAGCCCAACAAGCAGGAGGTTCGATCTTAGTCCAAGGCGGGGGCACCAGTGTTTTAGTAACCGCGACCATGAGCAAAAAGCCCAGAGAAGGCATGGATTTCTTCCCCTTACTGGTAGATTACGAAGAGCGGCTCTATGCAGCAGGGCGCATTCCAGGCAGCTTTATGCGTCGGGAAGCCCGCCCTCCAGAAAAAGCAATCCTCGCTTCTCGTTTAATCGACCGCGCTATTCGCCCTCTTTTCCCCGATGGGTTTCGCAATGATGTCCAAATAGTTGCTACCGTTTTGTCCTTAGACGACATGGTTCCCCCAGACATCCTTGCCCTAACGGCATCTTCTGCCGCCATCATGTTGGCGGGGCTGCCTTTTGCTGGCCCGATTGCTGGCGTAAGGGTTGGTCTGTTGGGAGATGATTTTGTTCTGAATCCCACCTATCCCGAATTGAACAAGAGTGATTTGGACCTGGTAGTAGCAGGAACCGAGTTCGGCGTAATCATGGTAGAGGCAGGCGCCAACCGCCTCCCTGAAGAAGATGTCCTAGAAGCTTTAGACTTCGGGATGGAAGCGATTGGTGGACTATTGGCAGCCCAAAGAGAAATGGTGGCAGACTTGAACATCCAACCGATGGAATTTAAAGCCCCCGAATCCAGCCCCATCGTCATTTCGTTTATTGAGAATCTGGCGAAAGACAAAGTCGCAACCATTTTGGGAGACTTTTTACCCAAGAGTGTACGGGATGAAAAACTGACCGTTATTGAAGAAGAAGTGAAGGCAGCTGTGGCAGCTTTGCCTGCAGAAGACCCTGTAGCTCAGGCGATTGCCGCTGAACCAGAGCCCAATAAGGTCAAAGACCTCTTCAAAGCGCAAACCAAGAGGCTGATGCGTGGCCAAATTGTTCGGGATAATCGCCGCGTGGACGGACGGACGCTAGAAGAAGTTCGTCCTATTTCCTGTGCCGTTCGCATTATTCCTAAAGTTCACGGTTGTGGACTGTTTACGCGGGGCAATACCCAAGTCCTTTCTGTGCTGACGATGGGGACTTCTGGGGATGCCCAAGAGATGGATGACCTCCACCCAGATAGTGAAAAGCGCTATATCCACCACTACAATTTCCCTGGTTATTCCACCGGTGAAGTGAAGCCTCAACGGGGTTCTTCTCGACGGGAAATTGGTCATGGAGCCCTGGCAGAAAGAGCCTTGATGGCGGTTCTTCCTCCCAAAGAAGAGTTCCCCTATGTCCTGCGGATTGTCTCCGAAGCCTTGTCTTCCAATGGTTCGACCAGTATGGCCTCGGTGTGTGGTTCGACCCTTGCCCTGATGGATGCGGGAGTTCCGATCAAGGAACCTGTCTCTGGGGTAGCGATGGGCCTGATCAAAGAAGGCGATGAAGTGCGGGTCCTTACCGATATTCAAGGAATTGAAGACTTCTTGGGAGACATGGACTTCAAAGTAGCTGGAACCCAGGATGGGATTACGGCTTTGCAGATGGATATCAAAATTACGGGCATCACGCTGGCAGTTCTCGAGACGGCCCTGAATCAAGCCAAGGGTGGCAGACTGCACATCCTAGAGAAGATGTCAGAAGTCCTTGATAAACCTCGTCCTGAACTATCTCCTGATGCTCCTCGTCTGTTGACGATTCGGATTCCTGAGAACATGATTGGCGCGGTTATTGGACCTGGTGGTAAGAATATCAAACGGATCATTGCTGAAAGTGGTGCCACCGTCGATATCGAAGATGACGGTACGGTTATCATTGCTTCTAAAGATGGGGAAGCAGCGCGTATCGCCCAGCGCATGATTCAAGACATGACCCGCACTATTGATTCTGGTAAGGTCTACAACGGTAAAGTTACCCGGATTATTCCGATTGGTGCTTTTGTTGAGATTCTACCCGGTAAAGAAGGCATGGTCCATATCTCTCAACTAGCGGAGCACCGCGTACGCAGAGTTGAAGATGAGGTGGCGGTGGGCGATAACATCCTCGTCAAGGTCAAACAGATTGACCATAAAGGCCGGGTCAACCTAACTCGTTTGGGTATTCACCCCGATGAAACGGCTGAAGTAGTCGAGTAATCGGTTCTTGATTAATAAAAGGGTGCAGCCTAAAAACTGTACTCTTTTTTTGTGTCGGCAAAGTATAGCGGCTCTATCGTTTTCATCATACAAATGTTCATACTGAGCACTTTTTGAGCAATTAAGACGTGCGCGAAGATGGCCCCCTCCAGCTCCCTATACTACAGGTAGGCCGCAGGCCGTGTGGAGCATCTGCGATATGAGGGATTAGGGGGCGAGTGTGGAAGTCCGCGAGACTTAGCTTGCATAGTTCAAAAGATAGAGCAAAAGCTCCGAGCTTATCCTGTCCTAACTGCCAAGAATATTGATCGCGCGGGAGGCAACGGCGGCGAGTGTCGTAAGCGAGATCGAGCTTTCAATCATCATCATGATCTTGGCGCGAGACGTCAGGGGCAAGACATCGGTGGGGCTGAACGCCGTCGCCGTCGAGAATCCAAGGAATAGATAGTCGACGAACGTCGGCTGCCAGTCGGGCAGCACGTCCTCGGGAACCCCTACTTGTGGAAAGAGCCAATCCGGTTTCTTGGTTCCATTGTTCGCTCGAGCTTCAGGACCGTCGCGATCGATCCACCAATACAGTAGCGAGAACGTAAGCACGTTGGCCACCCAGACGGCAATGCTTGACGTGAGCAGTTCGAGGCCACTGATCTCCGTGGATCGATTCACCATATCGTTAATCAGATAGGCTAGACTCACGAGAGTCCAGAATCCCTGCATCCCACAGAAGATCAACACGATGGTGCGCTCGACTCTCAGCGACCGAGCTTTTCCCCCAGTCAACGGGATGGCAACCATCGACGCAAACACTATGATTGCAGGTATGTAGGGAACCCAAACCGGGAACAGTCTGACGCGATCGGGTAACACTGTCAGCAAGAAAAGCACTGCGAAGATCGTCAGGGAAACGGGCCATCGGGGTTCGATACGGAGTGCTGGGGCTGGTTCCTTCTTGTTCGTTGTCATATCCTTCACATGCACCCTTGATCATACTTTGTCTCTGAGTCTCTCGGGGTGACGGCCTCCTTCTTGTGCTACTAGCTATTAGCACACCCTCAGCTCCACCAGAGTAACCGCACACGTTGCGCAACAATCGCTGTAGTCCATAAAGTACCGAAGTGAGTTTCATTTAGGGCTGCAAGCCTAGCAGTTTTCTCCGATGCTATGGGCATGGCTCATACTCTTCGATATTGTGGATAACCCCACTTCAACATATCCCCTCTCATTAAGACGCGATTACCCTGTAATTAATGCTCAAGTATTCTTTCAGGAAAGGGGTCTCTAACTGACAACGCGCCGATAGCCTGTGTAACCGATCCCCAAAAGAGCGATCAATAACAGCAAGAAAACAGGAAAAGGAATGTAGGTGAAGAACAAAAGATGAACCCGTGACATCAGCCAAGCAAACGCTAAAAATACCCCAACCATGATGGCTAAACCCTGTATTGTTCGAAAAACAGGGATTTGTTCTAGAGGCAAACGATACCGAGAAAGCAAAAGAGAAGTGACAAAGTAATAGATGGGGGCGCAAAGGAGCATTACGTCTGCTTGACGGATCACTTGCTGCCAACCACCTGTGTTTGAGGCGTAGACAAGATAGCCAGTCCAAAGAAACAAGCTCAGCACGGCCAGCCCCAAGTTCAGGCTGAGAATAAATGGTTCCTCTCGTTTCCCTGGAATGACAAGACAGAGTACATAGGCAAGCCAGGGGGCTAAGAAGAGCATAGGAACGAGTACAGCCCGATACTCCACAAATTTAAGGAATAACGTTTCCAGGGTCATAAATGGACACAAATTAAGGTAGGGAATTTACGAATAAGTCTACCCAAGTGATCTCTATCCGCCTCAGCATGTCAATTCCTATTTTAATCAACTCACCCCATACTTCTTGAACCAAGCTTGCAATCGCTTATCGCCATCCTCCGCCTGTTCTTTACGAAAGGTAGGGCGATAGTCCGCATGAAAACCGTGGGGGGTATCAGGATAAACCACAATTTCAGAAGCACTCCCCGCTTCTTTCAATATTTTTTTCATTTGCTCAATACTGGCAAGAGGAATGCTCTCATCACTACCTCCATAGAGGCCAAGCACAGGTACTTTCAGGGAAGAAGCGATATCCACGGGATACTTAGGTCTCAACTCACTGACTTCTCCCGTAAGCGGACCATACCAAGCCACCCCTGCTTTGACCTTGGGATTATGGGCGGCATACATCCAGACAATCCTGCCTCCCCAGCAAAATCCAGTAATCCCCAGTTTAGAAGTATTGCCTTTACCCGATTTATTGGCCAAGTCCACCGTCGCATCCAAATCTGAAAACACTTGAGCATCAGGAACTTTGGAAACAACCTTCGTGATGATTTCTTGGATGTCCGTCATTTTAGACACATCTCCTTGCCGGGCATAGAGTGCCGGAGCAATGGCCAAGTAGCCCTGTTTTGCGAAGCGGCGACAGACATCTTTGATATGTTCATGGACGCCAAAAATTTCCTGGATCACCAACACTACAGGGAAAGGCCCCCCCTTCGCAGGCATTGCTTGATAAGCCGGAATTTCGCCATCAGCGACGGGGATTTTGACCTCTCCCGCCACTAACCCCTGACTACTGGTAATAATCGTCTTCGCCGAAATAGGTTGTGCCGCTAAGGCAAACCCTGCAGCCAAGGTAGTCATGACAAAGGTTCGACGATTAAATTCCGCTTTTCTTAGTAATTCCTCGTTCATCGGCTATGACTCTCTGGATGAATTCATTTAGATTAGTTTATGAAGAGCAAGTGTGGGAAGTTCGGGGGTCTAAGATGCACGGTAGAGCCTCTCTGCACAACCATGTCTCAACCATCTTTTTCTCCGACCAAAAAGCCCAATCGTTTGGTCCATGAGGCCAGCCTATACCTACGCAAACATGCCCATAACCCAATCAATTGGTATCCCTGGGGTGAAGAAGCACTCAAAAAAGCGGCTGAGCTGGACCTTCCTATTTTCCTGAGCGTGGGCTACAGTTCTTGCCACTGGTGCACGGTGATGGAGAATGAGGCTTTCTCTGACCAGGCCATTGCTGACTTTATGAACGAGCACTATGTGTCGATCAAAGTGGACCGGGAAGAACGTCCTGATTTAGACAGCATCTATATGCAATCCCTTCAACTGATGACAGGACAGGGAGGATGGCCGATGAATGTATTTCTGACGCCACAAGATCTAATTCCTTTCTATGGCGGAACCTATTTCCCCATTGAAGCTCGCTATGGCCGCCCGGCCTTTATGGAAATATTGGACAGAATCCAAGAGTTTTACCACACCGAAAAAGACAAAATCCAAACCCATAAGACTCAGATCCTCAGTGCTTTACAACAAGCAACGCACTTAGCGCCCCTTGATCAAATCGAACCACGAACCTTGCGTTCGGGCCTAGAGCAATGCCAGCGCATCCTCCAGCGCGGCGGTCCTGGCCCCAATTTCCCGATGATTCCCTATGCCGAAGCCACGCTGAGAGCTAGCCGATTTACAGACTGGAGTCCCTTAGCCGAGGAAGCTCGTCAACGGGCCGAAGAAAGAACCGAAGACCTTGTCTTAGGAGGTATTTTTGACCACGCAGGTGGAGGTTTCCATCGCTATACCGTTGACGGCACTTGGACCGTTCCCCACTTTGAGAAAATGCTCTATGACAATGGTCAGATTCTAGAGTTCATCAGCGACCTTTGGCGAGCAGGCAAACAGGAACCGGCCATAAAGCGAGCAGTCCATAAAACGGTCCAGTGGCTAGACCGAGAAATGACCAGCCCGCAAGGCTACTTCTATGCCGCCCAGGATGCAGATTCCGAAGGAGAAGAAGGCAAATATTATGTGTGGAGGTACCAGGAACTTGAACAAGCCTTGACCGCCGAAGAATTCCAACGTTTAGTCGAACAATTTGACGTTACGCCTAGCGGAAATTTTGAAGGACATATCGTCCTGCAACGAATGCACCTGGGTAAACTCCCAGAAGTTTTAGAAAACGCTTTAGATAAACTGCACGACATCCGCCTAAAGCGTATCCCGCCGGTAACAGACACCAAGCTGATCGTGGCATGGAATGCCCTACAGGTATCAGGCTTGGTGAAAGCGGCTTTAGCCTTTAATCAATCGGATTATCTAACCCGTGCTACACGCTGTCTAGCGTTCATTCTCGAACACCTACAGCCCAAGGGCCGACTGCATCGGGTCTATTACGGCAGTGACCAACCCATAACCGTTCTGGCTAAATCGGAAGACTATGCACTCTTGATTAAAGCGTTACTCGACCTGTTCGAAGCCACTCAGGAAGTTCGCTGGCTAGAACAAGCGCAAAGCCTACAAAGCCAGATGGATGAATTGCTTTGGGATCTGGAAATGGGAGGTTATTTCAACACCAGTAGCAGTGACAGTCAAAATTTGATTCTGAGAGAAAAAGATTATCAAGACAACGCTACCCCCAGTGCCCATGGAATTGCGGTGCGCAACTTGGTTCGGCTGTTCTCCTTTACCGATGACCAGCATTATCGGGAGCGCGCCTACAACATCCTCTTACTCTTCGGACAGATCCTGCAAGAGCTTCCCAGAGCTTGCCCTGGTCTCTTGAGTGGCTTAGATGAATATCTGAACCAATCCGTTATTAAAGGGCCTCAGGAAGTCGGTAGCAGCTTGTTACACCAGTACTGGCCAGGTCTATCGTTTAAGAAGATCCAGGATAGCCAGCCATTAGTATGTCGTGGCTTGGAGTGTTTAACGCCTCCAACTTCACCTCAGGAATTGCAGCAGCAAATTCAGCAAAGCACTACCCGCACGAGCCTATAGGACCCAAAGGAATAGGGTCACGGTTGCTTTGATAGACGGGCATCCAGAACGAACGGCTCAGGGGGAAAAATTTGAATCTTGGCAAAGTCTAGATGACGAGGATTCAGTAAGATATTGTTCTCTTGCGGAACAACCGCTGAGGGCACCAGTAACAACAGCGTCTTGCCATGGGCAGCCCACTGATCGCCTATGGCGGCCAAGTTTGAAGGAGCAGGAGTATCTCTCCAGTCCAGTGCAAGCTGAGTTGCTTCTACCCTGTCCATCTTTATATCGTCAGGAATCTCTACCCGAATAGCCGTACGACTGGTTCCAAAATCCGCTATATCCAGATGAACCAAAGTTTCTAAGGCGGTTAGGGATAAAGTGGCAGAGCAATAAACAATGGCTGTTCCCTTGGAGTTCTAGCGGCCACCCGCTCGACGTGCTCCCTCTCCATCAAAGGCTGTAGTTGTGAACTTGATCTTTGAAAGCCGCCAAATCAGCACTAGCTATAGACTCCATAGTCAATTCGGTTGAGCAAATCTACGACTTGCTCAACGCCAGCGTCCGTATCCAGCCACTCCAGCGGTTTTGTTCCGCCTAAGGCTCGATTGGGACGATTCAGCCAGTCCTTCGCGGTCGCTTCACTTTCAAAGACCTCCTTCGCCAAGGCAATGACGCGCGCTAGACGATAGAGACGATCCGAGGTAGCCTGAGTTAAGATTTTTTCCCCTTTCTTATGTCGGGCAAGGGTGCGCGGGGTAATCCCAATCAATTGAGCCAATTTAGACTCTGGAATATTAAACCGTGTAGCAATCTGAGAAGCTAAACGGATCGAAAATCCCTGCCGTATTGCTCGCACAATCTCTTGCTCAGGGCTTATTTCGCCATATTCTACCCCGAGAATGTCAAGGGCAGCTGCACTTAGCGTCATGGCTATCATTTTTGAGACACATGTCATTATTCTAGCGACAAATGTCTTATTAGGTCACACCGTCGCTACTTCCAGAAAGTTGCTCAAGTTGATAGGGAACTGATTGAACTGGATTAGTCTGTAGTTCAGGCAATACAGGAGTAGTGGATGAGAATTGAGACCCTCGCTGTTCATGCGGGTCATAGCGTAGACCCAAGCACGGGGGCAATCACCCCCCCCATTCAGCTATCTACGACTTTTGAGCGCTCCGAAGATGGTAGTTATCCTCGTGGCCATCTCTATAGCCGTGTAAGCAACCCTAACCGGGAAGCTTTAGAGCACTGTCTGAGCAAACTGGAAGGCGGCAGCGCAACCGCCGCTTTTGCTTCAGGCTCCGCTGCGACCATGAGCATTTTTCAAAGTCTCTCTCCCCAAGATCATGTCCTCGCTCCGAAGGATGCCTATCATGGGACCGCCAAGCTCTTGACGGAAATTTTCATTCCCTGGGGATTAGCCGTCACTTTTGTGGATATGACCGACCTCGATCAAGTCCACGCAGCCATCCGGCCCAATACCAAACTGATTTGGACCGAAACCCCTTCCAATCCGCTGTTGAAAATTACCAATATCCCTGAGGTGGCGAATCTAGCCCATCACATAGGAGCCCAATGCGTTTGCGACAACACCTGGGCCACCCCTGTCTTACAACGCCCTTTGGAGCAGGGAGCAGACCTCGTCCTCCACGCCACTACTAAATACTTGGGTGGTCATAGTGACGTTTTGGGAGGAGCCGTAATTGCTAAAGTGGAAGATTTTTTCTTTCAAAAAATCCGAACGGTTCAACAAACCGGAGGAGCGGTTCCTTCACCCTTTGACTGTTGGCTCACGCTTAGAGGTATTCGTACCCTTCCCTATCGAATGCGGGCGCACTCAGAAAATGCCCTCAAGATTGCCCAATTTTTAGATCAACATCCTACCGTTGAGAAAGTCTACTATCCCGGTTTGCAGCAGCATCCGGGTCATAACCTTGCAAACCAACAAATGAAACTTTTTGGCGGGATGCTTTCTTTTCAAGTCGCTGGAGGGCAAAACCGCGCCATGGAAGTTTGTTCCAAAGTGAAGTTATTTACCCGCGCAACCAGTCTCGGAGGCACCGAAAGTTTGATCGAACATCGAGCCTCTATGGAAGGCCCCAAAACACAAACACCTGACAATCTTCTGCGTGCCTCTGTTGGCCTTGAGCATATAGAGGATTTGATAGAAGACCTAGGGCAGGCTCTGTAAAGTTATTTACCCAGCACTATGGTTTTTCTAACGAGTGTTGTTAAACCAACTCAGAGAGGACGGGCCGTTGGTGTTTGGAGCGAAAAACACCAAGGAAGAACTTGTGAAGGGTATGCTCAATAGAGAGGACTACAAAGTGTTAAATAAGAACTCTAAGGATCTTCGGGGCTGAATAGTAGCAAAGGAGGGCAATGTGGGCCTAACGCTATTGCATTATATTTTACCACCCATCGTAGGGGCAGGCATTGGTTTTACCTCAGACACAATTGCTATTCGCATGCTTTTTCGGCCCTACAAGCCTATATACCTATTCGGACGTCAGCTACCGCTAACGCCCGGACTCTTCCCCAAAGGTCAGGTGCGTTTTGCAGGCAAGGTAGCCCAGATGATGACCGACAAATTACTGACTCCTGAAGAAATACAGCGTATTGCCCAGCGTCTATTGACTCCTGCCCGCATTGAAGAAGGGCTGCGCTTTACCTTGCTCTATATCCTGGGTGAATATAGCGACCCACGCCGTCGTGCTCGTCTATCCGTTGGGTTGGGAGAAATTCTCAAGCAAGTCTTTAGTGCCTCTTTGCCCCAGTGGATCGAGCAGTTGAGTCATTCCAAGACTACGGAAAAATGGCTGGAACAACTTTTTGATCAAGTGATTTTGGGCTTAAAAATAAGCCCAGCCCAAGCAGACACGATATCGCAATGGATTGAGCAGAATCTCTTTACGGCAGAACGGGTGCGTCAGGCCCTCGTCAATGTGCTCACCCCTCAAACCTTAGAGGCCCTTGACCGGGAAGCCCGTGAACGCAGTAAGGGAGGGCTTTGGGTAGTTGCTAACTTAATTGGACTGAAAGACCCGCTTACGCGATTAAAAACGTTTTGCATTGAGCGCCCTGAGGCTGCCGATGAACTTTTTGCCCGTTTTTTAGTAGAGGCCGGAGTGCATGAACGCCTTGTGGGAGCCCTCACCGACCTGAGTATTCAAAATTTTCCAGCGGTGACCGTCCAAAATCTGCGCCGCCAGTTTATCAGCAGCATTATTCAATCTCTAGAACTTCAAGGGCCCGTCCTGAGCCAACGCATTGGAGAGTCTATCGACTGGAACCGATGGGCAGCGGCGGTACTGGATCGGATTACGGGTTCTGAGCAAACTTTGGGCTGGATTGATAGCCTTGCGAAAGGAACCAGCGGTATCATAGACAGCTATTTGGTCCGTGAACTAGAACCTCTTGTCATTAAATTCTTGCCTTCCTTAGGCTTGGAAGAATTAGTCGTCAAAAAGATTTGTGCCACATCCGCACAGGAACTTGAAGATGCCATCCAACAGGTGGCTCGTAACGAACTGAAAGCGATTCCCTACGTGGGGATGACCCTTGGTTTCTGCGTAGGTCTTTTTGAAGTTTTATTGGTAACTTTTCTCCCGAGCTAATAGCTAGTAGTCCATCTGTACGAATAGGGCTTTTAGATATTGGCCTTCTTTAAAACGCACAGGATGGTCTAAGGCATGTCCGGTCCGCTCTATAACGGAAAAAGAACGCTTTCCAAGACCACTTTCTACGGCAGCTTCAAAATCCTCTTTAGACACATGGGAAGAACAGGAACAACTGACTAAAATTCCTTGTGGACTCACTACACCAGCCCCAAGCACAGTTAGCTGCTCGTAGGCTTTTAGGGCCTGCAAACGGTCTGCTGCTCTCTGGGCAAAAGAAGGGGGGTCTAGAATCACTAAATCGAATTTCTGGCCCCGTTTTTTCAAATTTGCCAACTGTGCAAATGCATCCCCCTGCAAACATTGATGAGGGACATCCGCCAGTTTAGGATTGAGCAAAAAGTTACGGACTGCACTGGACAAGGCATGAGCACTGAGGTCTAAACTGACAACACCTTTAGCCCCACCACAAGCGGCATAGACCGAAAATCCGCCCGAGAAACTAAAGACATTGAGCACCTGCTTTCCTTTTGCTAAGGCTTGGACCCTGGCTC
>CASBPW010000256.1 GCA_949127685.1 Candidatus Sivonenia alaskensis PMM_0068
GGGTCTGTTGAATCCGAGCCTCCAGACCTGATTATCTGTGACTGGCATATTCCAGATCTAGATGGGCCAGAAATTTGTCGCATACTCAGAGCTGATGAGCGCTATGAGCATCTTTATTTGATTCTGATCACCAGTACCCCGGAAGATAAAGAACTGGTGTTGGCTTCGGACATGGGGGCCAATGATTTTATAAGCAAGCCTATAGAACCCAGTGAATTGTTGGTGCGGGTACGAACAGGGTTACGTATCACCAAAATGCAAGGAGATTTGCTGAATCAGAATCAGTCCTTGAACCAGTTAAATCAATTTAAGTCCGATATGGTAGCCTTTGCCAGCCATGAACTGAAAACGCCTATTGCCGTCATGCGGATCAGTTTGGAGATGTTGCGCCTTGAAGAAGCTGAGGAAGGTAAAGCAGAACTTCTGGATATTGTAGATAACCAGGTGGGCACCTTGTCGGAACTGGTTAGCAACTTCTTGAATTTGCGTAAATTAGAAGAAGGTCAGCTCGAATATAATTGTCGGCCTTTGGATTTAAAGCCCTTAGTAGACAGAGCAGTCCAAGCGATCGAACCGGTTACACGCCTCAAAAATCAAGTGGTCTGCGTCAATACTGACTCTATAAATGTTCTGGCGGACCAAGAAAAGCTTCGCCAAGTCATTGTTAATTTGCTTTCCAATGCGAGTAAATACAGCCCTAATGACACCCGTATCATTATTCAGATGCATCAAGGGGCCAAGGATGTGCTTCTTGGTCTGATCGATGAAGGGCCTGGGATTCCTGCTGAGAAGCAACCTCAATTATTCCGCCGCTATGCCCAGCTCCAAGGGGACTATAAAGATGAACGCTTTGTCGGAACGGGTTTGGGCTTAGTCCTCTGTCAAGAATTTATTCAAGGGATGGGAGGCAGTATGGGGGTCCATTCCCAAGGCCGAGGCTCATGCTTTTGGGTACAGATCCCCTTAGCGCAGGAAGAAGACGTTGTACCCAATATAGAAAAAGATGAAGCGAGTCTGTCTCGCTAAAGCCAAGTATTCAATAGGTCTGAGGTTCTGTTTCCAGATAGGGGGCAATGTCCTGGACTTGGTACAGAAAACTGCTGGCCCGTTCTTCGATGCTATTTACATCGGCCAAATCTAGGTCGGAGTGACGCAGGGCGCTCAAAAACCCGTCCAGAAACAGCCGTAGCTCCGATGGCTGGTAGCCACGTTGGTACAGCTCCATCAAATTATCAGTAAGGTACTGATAGTAGCGGATAACTCTTGGGCTTTCCATAGGGCTACTTTAACCGCATCTATCTCTCTATGATCATCCAAGATGTATTTATATGTCAATTTGTTGTTGGGGGAGGTTCCAAAATTTTCATCAAATTATCAGTAAGCAAGGTGGCAAAAAGCTATGCAGGCCAAAACTTAAGAGCTGAAAGCCGAAAGCTTTGGAAATTAACGTCCTCTTAAGTACACATATGCGTAGGGCTTACGTTATCCTTAGCCAAGGTCCTCACACCCAGGGAGTGAATGTGAAATCGCTCAAAAAGTCTTTGCGCCTGGTCGATGCCGTAGCGCTTGTCATTGGCACCGTGATTGGATCAGGAATTTTTGCCAGTCCCAATCGGGTCATGATGCAAATGGGGTCGATTAGCCTTTCGTTAAGCGTATGGTTGGTGGCCGGACTGCTTTCCCTGGCGGGAGCCCTATGCTACGCAGAACTGGGAGCGATGCTCCCCAAAGCTGGAGGTGACTATGAATACCTCAAACAAGGATTAGGAAGAATGTGGGGGTTCCTCTTTTCTTGGTCCCAGTTTTTAGTGATGAAAACGGGTTCCATCGCGATCATTGCCTTTATTTGTGGAAAGTATTTAGGCACGGCCTTGTTCGGGATTGACCCGACCTCGGATTCAGATCCCCGCATTAAGATAGTTGCGATTAGCATCATTATTTTGCTGACACTTATCAATTATTTTGGGATTCGCTGGGGGGCACTATTGCAGAATGTCTTTACAGCCTTGAAGTTAATTGCGCTGGGAGTCATTATCATTATTGGTTTTATCAACATTAATCAATTTTTTGTCTATTGGTATCAACCCCTGCCACCGGACATCTATGCCAAGACTGGAGTGGCCCAGACCGGGATCTTATCTGCTTTTGGTTTAGCTATGATCAAAGCGCTTTGGGCCTATGACGGTTGGAATAATCTAAGCTTTGTGGCGGAGGAAACAAAAAATCCGGAACGGGATATTCCTCGGGCCTTGATCTTTGGTGTCCTAGGAGTGACAGCTGTCTACCTGTTAGTCAACGTTGCTTATCATGCAATTTTGCCTCCTGAACAGTTGGCGGTAAAGTCTGGAGCCGTAGCCTATACAACAGGACTGAAAATCTGGGGGCCTGTGGGTGGCACCATTCTTGCCTTAGCGGTTGCAGCTTCTACGTTTGGGGCAACCAATGGCTCACTACTCTGCGGTTCCAGAATCTATTTCGCAGCAGCTCGCGACCGTTTGTTTTTCAGTAAGCTCGCGGAAGTCGACCCGAAGAGTGGGGTGCCTCGTGTAGCCTTGATCCTCCAATCCGCTTGGGCCTGTCTCCTGCTGATCCCTGGTAACTTCGACACGCTGGTGGACTATTTTGGTTTTGCTGCTTTCATCTTCTATGGATTGTGCGTTTACGGATTGATGCGCCTACGCAGCCTCTATCCGGACTTGCCCCGGCCCTATAAAGTACGGCCCTATCCCTTGGTCCCGCTCGTATTCATGGCAGGCGCTTCTTTCCTAGTAGTCAACACTTTTATAGGTGAATTCACCTCTTCGCTCTATTCTCTCGGATTTATTCTATTAGGACTTCCCGTGTTCTACTTTCTGTTCCGGACTGCGCCTGCACCTGTTGCCGAATCTCAAGAGTAGTCTTCAAGAAGACTTGGACTTACAACGTTCGACTGCATCAGTAAACCAAGTTCAATCGCTGCAAGAATGAGGTCTACTAGAGATCTATCTTGCTCTTTGCGCTCAAGCATGTAAAAGACCATAACAGCACGTACTTCACCCCGATCTAAGACCGGAATCCCCAGTCCTGCTTTGATCCCAACTTCTCGCGCCAGGGAGGCTCTGAGAAAAAGATTCTCTGACATTTCGGAGACATCAGCATCCCACTCTGGTCTTTTTGATGACCAGACTCGTCCCGGCAAACCAATTCCAGAAGCAAAGGTCATTCGCTCACTCAATTTCCGAAATTGTTCTAAGCCAGTCGTATTGGAAAAATAGGCAGAGCCACATTCCAGTGCTGTTTTGTCTGCATTAACAATCCATGCTTCTGCAACATTCCATCCTGTAGCAACGCACACGACCTCCAGCACTTCTTTAAGCCGTGGATGAAAATCTTTGGTGGGCCGCTTCTGTGTAGTAACCATAGGAATAAGCAGTCAGTTAATGGTTAACACCTTAGCGCCCGCTAATAAATGGAAAGTGCTTTTTGCTACAGAATATTCAATCTTCAGATTTGATCCCCCGATTCCGCAGGTATTTTGCCTGCCAAGCTTGGCCCTAGCCTCTATTAGAGCTGAGACTCAATTTTGTCTATGCCAACTTGGACTTGGCCTTCAACAATTCGTGTGGGGAACGTTGGGATGCTGACATTTTCATCATCCAGACATTTGCCTGTAGCCAAACAAAAATTCTGCTTGTAAATTGGAGAAGCAACTTTGGGAGTGCCCTTACGGTCACCAACGAGTCCTCTAGATAGTACGAAGGCTCGACTAAAAGGGTCATAGTTACTGATAGCAAACACTTCCGTTTCTTGGCCTAGACGAAAGAGAGCAACTTGTTTTCCTTCCACCAAAGCACAGACCCCCATATTCGGATGAATGGCTTCTACAGAACAAACGGTGACCCATTGGCTAGCTTTGTGCGTTGGTAATGCTTGTGTCATCGTATTTTCCTTGTAGTTTATGGATAAATTAGCTGGAACGGCCCAGGACTGATTTTTCATGTTCATAAGCGGGGCGTTTTTGGCCACGTTCTTCTACATGCATCAAGTTGGGATCTGGTTGACTGGAATTGATAAAATGCCGGAAACGCTGGAGCTTTTCTGGATCTTCGATGGTGGCTTTCCATTCACAGCCATAGGTGGAAACTTGGTACTCCATCTCCTGCTCTAGTTCAGTGCAAATGCCCAAGCAATCATCGAGCACTACCTGCTTCAGAAAATCGATGCCGCCTTCCAATTTATTCAGCCAGGTAGCGGTACGTTCCAAACGGTTAGCTGTACGAATGTAGAACATCAGGAATCGATCGATGCACTTGATCAGTGTTTCCTTATCAATATCCTCAGCCAGCAATACGCCATGTTGAGGTTTAATTCCTCCATTGCCGCAAACATAGAGATTCCATCCTTTCTCTGTAGCAATCACCCCAAAATCTTTGCTCTGGGCTTCTGCACACTCACGGGTGCAACCAGACACCGCCGACTTGAGTTTGTGGGGTGCTCTCAGACCCCGATAGCGCATTTCTAATTCAATGGCCAAGGCGGTAGAGTCCTGGACCCCGAATCGGCACCAAGTATTTCCCACACAGGATTTCACCGTTCTCAGGGCTTTTCCATAGGCATGACCCGATTCAAATCCAGCATCAACTAAACGCTCCCAGATATAAGGTAGTTGGTCCACTCGTGCGCCCAAGAGGTCAATTCGTTGTCCTCCCGTAATCTTGGTATAGAGTCCAAAATCTCTAGCAACCTCTCCTAGAACAATTAACTTCTCTGGAGTAATCTCGCCGCCTGGAATGCGGGGAATGACCGAATAGGTCCCATCTTTTTGTATATTGGCAAGAAAAGCATCATTGGTGTCCTGGAGTCCGGCGTGGACAGGCTCCAATACATACTCGTTCCAAGCGGAAGCGAGAATGGAAGCTACCGCAGGCTTGCAAATCTCGCAACCAAGCCCATGACCATGTTGATGCAATAAATCATCGAAGGTCATGATTCTATAGGTGCGGACCAGCGCGTAAAGTTCTTGGCGAGCGTAGGCAAAATGCTCACAGAGATGATTCTTCACCTCCAGACCGGCTTTCTTCATCTCCGCTTTGAGTAAATCCGTCACTAAAGGCACACAGCCACCACAGCCCGTCCCGGCCTTGGTACATTTTTTGACTGTGGCGATATCGGTGAAGCTATTTTCCTGAATAGCCCTGCAAATCTGGCCTTTGCTGACGTTATTACAAGAACAGATTTGGGCGTTATCCGGCAGGTTTTCTACCCCCATTCCTGCCGCAGGTTTACCTTCTCGAGGGGGCAAGAGCAAATCTTCCGGATGGGGGGGCAAGGCAATGTCATTCTGGACCAGTTGCAGAAGATTGCCATAGTCGGAAGCATCGCCCACCAACATGCCGCCCAAGAGGCGATTGCCTGACCCATTCAGCACTAACTTCTTATAGATGCCCTGCACTGCATCGGTGATCGCAATTTCTTTGGAGCCAGGAGTTTGGGCAAAAGCGTCTCCAAAACTGGCTACATCCACGCCCAAGAGTTTGAGCTTGGTGGACATATCTGCTCCCATGAACTTGCTGGTTTGGGGCGCGCATAGATTATCAGCGGCGACAGCAGCCATGGTGTAGCCAGGAGCCACCAAACCATAGATACGTTTGTTATAGAGTGCACATTCGCCAATGGCGTAGATGTCTGGGTCAGAGGTCTGGCAGTATTCATCAATGACCATGCCTCCCCGCTCTCCTACTTCCAATCGACAGGCTCTGGCTAATTCATCCCGAGGCCGAATTCCTGCGGAGAAGACAATCATGTCGGTCGCCAGTTCAGAGCCATCAGCAAAGAGCATTTTGCTGACTTTCCCCTCTTTGGAGACGATTTCTGTCGTGGATTTGCTGGTATGGACTGACACTCCTAAAGCCTCGATTTTGGCCCGCAGAATTTGACCGCCTGCATCATCTAACTGCATGGGCATCAAGCGTGGAGCAAACTCGACCACATGGGTTTCTAACCCCATGCTCTGAAGCGCTTTGGCACATTCCAAACCCAGGAGGCCACCGCCAACGACAACCCCCACCTTGGATTGCTTGGCGTACTGCGCCATCTCTTCCAAGTCCTCAATGGTTCGGTAGACAAAGGTGCCCTGGGCATCCTTGCCTTGGATTGGAGGCACAAAAGGGTAAGAACCTGTAGCCAGAATAATCTTGTCATAGGGCACAGACCCGCCGTTGGAAGAGTGCACTAATTTTTTCATGCGATCGATGCGGACGGCCTTATCCCCAATCAGGATATGAATTCCGTGTTCTTGATATAGACCCGGTTCCACAAGAGATAAATCGGCAGCGGTCTTACCTGAGAAGAAACCACTGAGGTTCACCCGGTCATAGGCTACTCGAGGTTCTTCGCAAAAAGTGACTAAGTTCCAATGCTCGGTGGCTTTTTGAGCAATCATCAATTCTAGAAACTTGTGGCCGACCATACCATTGCCGATCACAATCAAATTTTTCTTAGCAGCCATATCATTCTCTGTGAAGCCCAAGTGTGGCTTATCCTATCCACACTTAACTAGAAGAACCCAGACTATTTTGTGGTGTGGGCTACACAAATCCGACCATTGATACGGTTTTCGCATGATCATGAGGCGACTTTGGTATTAACTTCTTTCGAGGGTCTCGGCTGGGAGACCTCCTAAACTAGCGATGACCGCTTTTAATTTGCTGCGTACTTGTTCAGCTATATTCCTAGTTGTGGATTTTCAACCACCTGCATAGAGGCCACCATCTACAATTACGCAAAAGTGGTTTCCAGGGCATCTAACACGACATCGGTGACAGTCTTAATTCGATATCTGCACGCCATCGTTTCGTCAGACAAAAAGGTGCCATTTTCCCAGTACTTATTGCTACCGGCACCACCCCCGCACACGCCAAAGTAATCACAATTACTGCGGCAACGTTCCACACCTCTCACCATATCCTGGTAAGCAGTCTGAAACTTTTCGGTCGTGCATATAGATTCTAGGGTGTCGTGCAGAACATTACCAAAAACAAAGTCTCCATAGCGATCGGTCTTAACACCCAATAACTCTGGATCGAATGTCGTAAAGTTACCTTTGTAGTCGAAATTGACAATTGCAAAGGGTTTGTTCATATCTGTATTTTCGAGTCGAGTATCTGCATAGATTAATCCGCAAATCGTCTCGAATTCTCGTACTTTCAGCGCACCCTCATGCTGTACTGTCAGATCCCAGAACCTCTGAATAAAAGCACGATAACGTTCTGCCACATCTGCCCGATCCAGCGATGAGGACTGGTGCACCCCTTCTGTCTCTTCCATATTGAAACCAATATCGGTAATCCCATTGTTCAGAAAGAAATGAAACATTTCATCGGGATAGTCGAGCGAGTCTTTCGTGATAACGGCGATCGTGCTGAATGGAATATCATTCTTTTGTAAATAGGAAATACCGCGCATGGTTCCGGCATGACTGCCCAGGCCGGTGGGGGTTTTTCGGTGAGCATCGTGGATGAATGCCGGCCCATCAATACTGACACCAACATGTACGGAATAGCGTTTAAAGAAATCGCACCAGGACTGGTTGACAAACAAACCGTTGGTTTGAAAAGAGTGATTGTAGAAAACGGATTGAGGATTAAATTTTTGGCTGGCTGCATCGATCTGCGCAAAGGCAGACTCGTAAAACGAAAGGGGAACCGATAAAGGCTCGCCCGCATGCCAACAAATAGTGAAATCTTGACCCAGGAAGCGACTGGTGAAGAGGGCTTTAAAAATTGGCTCGATTAAGTCGAGGTCAAGATTGTTCTTGAGACGGCGATCAGGCAAATAACAGTAATCGCAATTCAGATTGCAAAAAGAGGTTGGTTGAATTATCACTAAACATATCGGGCCAAAATTAGAAAAATCGATTGACCCACTTGACCGCTCCTCAGGGGAAACTGACAGAGAAATCGAGTTGATTCTTGCGATCGCCATGACTCAATCCTAGTGCTTGGTAAACGGTTAAAAAATGAAAAAATAGATCGAACTCCGATCTACTAGACTCCCTTCTCTAGAAAAAGAGAAGTTAGGAGAAGGATGCAATCCATCAATCCGAATTAACGATAGTTGTAGAATCCAC
>CASBPW010000257.1 GCA_949127685.1 Candidatus Sivonenia alaskensis PMM_0068
GCGAAGAAATCGGTACACCCTAAATGAAACCTATTTTGATAGAATTGACTCTCAAGTTAAAGCCTATCTCTTAGGGCTATTAGCGGCAGATGGCTGTGTCACTACAACCAATTATGTATATAAGGTGCCTTCATTAGGACTACAGCGCAAGAAAATCAAAATTGAACAGATTCTAGGGAGCTACCGACGTGGTTAGAATCAATAGTTTTAGATCATTAGGAACTCAATCTGTCTATGACATTGGTGTTGAGCAGGACCACAATTTTATGCTAGCTAATGGCTTAGTGGCTTCTAATTGCTTTAACAAAGCCCATTCTGCTGCTTATGGACTGATTACTTATCAAACAGCCTATCTTAAAGCTCATTACCCCGTAGAGTATTTAGCGGCCCTGCTTTCTTCTATTAGAGGAGATCAGGATAAAGTCCAACGCTATTTGGCGGCTTGTCAAGGGATGGGGATTTATGTGCTACCTCCAGATATTAATCGTTCTGGTCCTGATTTTACGCCTGAGGGAAAAACTATCTTATTTGGTCTAGCTGCTGTCAAAAATGCAGGAGATGCCGCTGTAGAAAGTCTGATTAAGATGCGTGACCAGGATGGTCTGTTTACATCTTTTTCCGATTTATGTGACCGCATTGACAGCCGAGTTGTGAATAAGCGGGCATTGGAAGCACTGATTCGTTGTGGAGCCCTAGATACCCTCCATCCCAATCGAAACCAAATGCTTTGTGACCTAGATCTTACTTTAGAATGGTCGATGCGACGGGCAAGAGACCGCGCCTCTGGACAAGTTAACCTTTTTGATAGTTTGCTTTCTGGAACCAGTACGCCAGAACAAGTCTTTGATAGTGCTCCCAAGGGGACGATTGTAGAAGATTTACTCCCCCAAGATAAGCTCAAAATGGAAAAAGAACTGCTTGGTTTCTACGTTTCTGACCATCCCCTCAAATCAATCAGGCAAGTAGCTAGAATTCTGGCTCCGATTAACCTGATCGATCTACCCGATTATCGGGAGGAAGCATCCGTTAGTGCCATTGTCTTGGTGACAGAACTGAAAGTGGTCACTACGAAGAAGGGTGACCGTATGGCGATTATCCAGTTAGAAGATCTAACGGGAAGTGCTAGCGCAGTTCTTTTCCCAAAAGCCTATGAACGCTTGAGTGGAGTTTTCCAGCCAGATGCCCGTCTCATGGTTTGGGCGAAGGTAGACCGTAAAGAGGATCAACCGCAGTTGATTCTCAACGATGCAGAACCGATTGAACACGTCCAGATGATTTTAGTAGAACTATCCTCCGACCAAGCCAGAGAGATTCAAGTTCAGCATCGTTTGCGGGAGCTTCTAGGCAGTCAAGCTCCGGAGAAGAAAGAAGAACTTGGGCTAGTGCCTGTAATTGCACGAATAGGTTATGGGGACGAACATCGGTTCGTCCGCTTTGGCCCCCAATTCCGCGTAAAGAATGCGGAGGCAACCGTCGCGCTCCTGAATCAATCAGGGTTCAGTGCCCATACTCAGGCAGTTGCTCCCGCGGCTGGGTAGCAGTCTTCGGCGAGGGAGCAATCATCTAATCAAAATCCTCTGTGTAATCGGTGCAGGTCTTTGAGGTTTCAGGCTTGAAGAAGTGACCCGCAAAGCAGAAGTTTTTCAACCCTTTCGTTTCCTTAGCGATAACTTCAACCTCTTGGGTAAATTGGGCTCTCCCGACATCAGAAACACCCAAGTTCTCTAAATCTTCTATCAATTCAGGGTCAAAATTGGGAACAATCTTTTTGGATGCACTCCCATAAAAAGGACAAAATTCAAGATTAGAAAAACCAAGGGTGTACTCAAAACACAACTTATTACGGATGGTAATTTGTTGAATGGTTTCAAAGGAACGGGCAATCCTCTGTGCTTTATCAGAAGGAACCGCTTGGTCTTCCAGAGACGCTTGAACTTCCTTGACCTCTATAGAAGATTGAGATGATAGAGAACAACCTCCCAGGATGCAAACTGAGAGAATGACTCCAGAAGAAAAAACACGCGTCATTGAAGAACTATTTAGCAGACAGTTCCTTTAGGTAGGGACTCTTTAGTCGGAATCAGATACAACCGGAGGAAGTTTAAGCCATTTGAAAGGTAAAGGGGCAACTTACTAAGCATATTTTGCTTACTTTCCAATTTTTTGTTGTTCTCTACACACACATCCAGGAGCCGAACAAATTCAGGATGATCTACATCCAGGAGGAGGGGAAAAACCTTAGAGGCATCTCGATTAGTTTTTTCGATAACGCGTAGGTCGTAGTCTTTTGCATCTAGACCCAACATTTTGTAAAAGCCACTGCGTTTCTGGTCATTGAGATACATCGTCACAAAGACAGACAGCAAGAAAAAGCGAATCCACAAGCGATTGCTCGTTCCATTCAGCCAACGAGACTGCGAATTGAGCACTAGGCCCATGAAATCTCCATGACGGCTTTCATCCTGACACCAGTTCTCAAAGTAGTTAAAGAGGGGATGAATACGGAATTTGGGGTCACTTTGGAGCTGGCGGAAAATGAGGATGTACCGCCAGTAGCCAATCTTTTCTGACAAGTAAGTAGCGTAAAAGATAAATTTTGGTTTGAAAAATGTATATTTCTTTGCCTTAGTTAGAAAAGAGAGATCTAGAGAGATCCCAGAATCAGCCATTGCTTTATTGAGAAAACCTGCATGCCGGGCTTCATCGCGACTCATCAGCCTGAAACATTCAGCCAAAAGAGGATTTTTTTCGCGGATGCGGCGCGCGACTTCTTTATAAAGAAGAAACCCAGAAAATTCTGCAGTACAAGAGCGCTCTAAAAACTCCAGGAACAGAGTCCGCTCTTCTCCCCGAATGCGCTCAAAGCTCTTTCCAAATTGGTCATCGCGCACAAAATGATTGCGGTTATAGTCTGTGATAAACTCTTGCAAAACGGCTCTAAATTCTGGTTCCTGCTCGTTGATATCGAGCGATTCCATCTCTTGAAAATCAGTAGTATAGAATCTCGGGGTTAGGAGCGTGTCCTTGATTTCCCCTTGCATCCCAGGGCGGACTTCAGCAGCGGAACTTACCATCGTCGTACCTTCTAGCTTAATGGGCGGCTTTAACAGGCTTACCTGAGTAAGCAATCTACCAGAGCGTGGGTAGGGTTCTTAAGCATAAAAGCTTACCCCATAGGGCTTAGATGTGGAGCTAAGTGAAAGATTATGTTACGAAGCTTCATGACCTAAGAACTGCTCTAGTAGAAGGTATTGTACGCACAAATCGCTAGAAGCTATCCCGTTCGTGCACAAGCGCTACGCGAACTTTTTCATAGTCCTGGAGCAAAACAGCAAACAAAGGCTCGGCCTCAGCAACTGATCCAGAGCGTCCTACCTCTTCGATTTCACCACACACCTTAGAAAACGATAAGGCTCCCAAACTAGAACTAGCCCCCTTAAAACTATGGGCTAAGCGGTGCAACTGTTTATCGTCTCCAAGTCTAATCGCTGTCTGGATAGCCTCTAGCCTCTTGGGGGCATCCTCCAAAAATGTATCGATAATATCAGACAGAAAATCTGGCTCATCGTCTCCTTGTAACTCTCTAAGACTTGCCATGATGCGAGCATCAAGAACCTGAGATTCTGAGGCTGACGTTTCAGAAGATTTTTGCCCGTGGTTGTGTGAGGAAGACATGTAGGCTAATTCTAGTCCAGGTTTAGCTTATCTGAATTGTACCCAGTAGGGATTTTTTGTTCTGAAGAACGATAGAGGGCTGTTTAAGAAACTACTAATTCTCGCTCCACAAACTGGGGATTGACGCTACCATAACCTTGAAGCTTATAAATTCCAGTAACAACACGCCATGGTCAGTACGCCTTCCAAGCAATCCAAAGCCGAAACGACTAAAGAGAAAAGCCAGTATCTGAGGGGAAGTATCGTTGAGGGACTCAAGCAGGATACACCTTCTTTTAATACAGACAATCAGGTAGTTCTTAAGTTTCACGGGATCTACCAACAGGATAACCGTGATGAGCGCAAACAGCTCAAGCAGCAAGGCTTGGGGCCCAATTATTCCTTTATGGTGCGCACAAAAAATCCTGCGGGAGATTGTTCGGCTGCACTCTACCTAGCGCTGGATAGGCTGGCCGATGAGGTAGGGGTTGGCACGATGCGCGTAACGACTCGTCAGGGCTTTCAGCTCCATGGCGTATCCAAGCATGACCTTCCAACGGTCATCCAAGCCGTGAAAACGCACTTGGCTACAACACTTGGAGCTTGTGGGGATATTAGCCGCAACGTGATGGGACCAGCGGCTCCTTTTACCCATGAATCCTACCAATTAGCCCAAGCCTATGCTCAATCTATTAGTGATGAGCTTTTGCCAAAAACTAAAGCCTACGTGGAAGTTTGGTCTTTAGAAAATGATGAAAGTGGTCAAAAAGTCTACACCAGTGCAGAACCAGAGGATGAGCCCCTCTATGGCAAAACCTATATGCCTCGTAAGTTCAAGGTAGCCATCACCGTTCCCACAGACAATTCCGTTGATATTTACACCCAGGATCTAGGATTGGTCCTGATTTTTGATGAAAAAGGCCAACACATAGGATTCAACCTCACGGTCGGCGGTGGATTAGGCCGTTCTCATGGGGCACCGGAAACTTTCCCTCGCAAAGCCGACCATCTCGGCTTCTGCAACGTAGATCAGGTGGTTGATTTCACCAAAGCCGTGGTCATGGTACAGCGAGACTATGGAGACCGCCACAACCGCAAGCATGCACGGATGAAGTATCTTATCCACGACCGAGGTATCGACTGGTTCCGGCAGCAAGTCGAGGCCTATGCCGGTAAAAAGCTCGGTGCTTGGCGGGAACTCCCCGCTTGGCAGTTTGAAGATTATCTCGGCTGGCATGAACAGGGAGACGGGCAATGGTTCTTGGGAATTTCTGTGGAAAATGGTCGAGTGCTTGACCAGGGAACCCTTAAATTAAGAACAGCCCTGCGCACCATAGTTCAGACCTATGGCTATAACCTGCGCCTGACACCAAACCACAACATTTTGCTTTTGGGTATCAAGCCAGAGGACAAGGCCACTATCGATGCCCTGTTGCTAGAACATGGAGTCTTGGCGGTAGAAGCTATTTCTCCAGCCCGCCGTTACGCCATGGCCTGTCCGGCGCTACCTACTTGCGGCCTAGCCTTGACAGAATCTGAACGGTTTTTACCGGGCTTGATTGACTTGGTGGAAAAGGGATTAGCAGAACTGGGCCTGGCGGGAGAAAAGATTAGCATCCGCATGACAGGTTGCCCCAATGGTTGTGCTCGCCCTTATATGGGCGATATCGGTTTTGTCGGTAGTGGGTTGAATGCCTATGACATCTATCTGGCGGGAGACCTCCATGGCACGAGGCTAAACCAACTCTATCGGGAGCGGGTCCAGGCAGATGACCTAATGGATGTTCTAATTCCCCTTCTTCGCAACTTCAAAGAAGCCCGACAACCTCAAGAAAGTTTTGGGGATTTCTGTGATCGCCAGGGAATAGCAGCGCTGAGAAACATTTCTCCTAGCCCAGACCTCTCCCCTAACCCCTCTCCGTAAACAGAGAGGGGAACTGCTATTTCTTACTCCTCCTCTCTGCGTGCGGAGACGCCGATTAGGGGGCCGGGGGAGAGGTTATTTTTAAGACTCAATCTCTATCTCTATACAAAAGTACGTTATGCAACAGAAACTTCAGGGGAACGGAATCCATAGTCAGGGCAAAGCAGCGGAGACCCTTTTGTTTCGGGTTTCCCCTCTGGTTCGCTATACATTGTACGGATTGCTGTTCGTTTTGGTATTCCCACTTCCATTTTTGATGATTCATCTAAAGACCACAGACGCTTTTCCGATTGCAGCTATAGGGGTCCTGGTTGGATTTATGGCCCTCCTTGGCTTGATGAGTCAGCGTGTGCAGACTGATGCCAAAGGCGTCCGCGTGGAATATGCCCCTTGGGTTCCCAATTTTTTGGTCAAAGGATGGCATCTCGATTGGTCTGAGGTTAAGGACATTCGCAGCCGTCCAACAGGTCAGGGGGGACGCGTGCATTACTTAGTCAGTAAGGATGAACGACAGGCTTATCTCTTACCTATGCGTATCGCTGGTTTCGCTCAATTTTTGAGGGAATTAGAAGCATATACAGGGATTGACACGACTAGAGTCAAACCTTTAGCGCAACCCTGGATGTATCTGACCTTACTCGGCTGCGTTGTCCTCATGCTTCTGATCGATCTATGGATAGTTGCGGTGGCGATGGCAGACTAGAATTTTCTCAGGAAAAGGGGATTAAATAAAAAAACTATGTTACTTTGTTAAGCAAGTTAACATTTCTCAACAAATTACATGCACAAAGTGGAAAGTTTAGTGACAGCGGCCCAGCTCAGTTTAGCCAGGAAACTCCAAAAGAGAGAACAAGGTCCTTTGGAAATCATCCTATGGCGTCTAGGATTTATCACCACCGACCAATTAGCAGCGCTTTTCTAGCTTAGAATACAGATTGGACGAGTTATTCGTGGTCTGTATGTCACTCCTTACTGAAATTGAGATTCAAGAGAAGTTAGCGAAATTCCCTGGCTGGAGCTGTGAGAAGCAGGAGCTGAGTAAGGATTTTAGGCTCAAAGATTTCGTGACCGCACTAGCCTTTGTAATTCGTGTAGGTCGGCATGCCGAAGAGTTAGGGCATCATCCCGATATCTTAATTCATGGATATAACAAAGTGAAATTTTCGCTGTCTAACCACGATGCTGGGGGGATAACCGAGACCGATTTCACCTTAGCGAAATCTATCGACCAAGAATTTCAGGCATAACCTAGAGAGACCAGAAGCCAACCACAGAAGGCTCCACCTAGAACCAACCAGACAGAACTAAGCTTCCAGCGCCAATAGGCCATTCCGGCTACCACCGCTATGCCCCAAGCGGACCAATTGGGGAGGCTGGAGGGTAAGAGCTTGACCACCACTACACCTAATAGCGCTACGGCACAGAGGTTGACAGCATCTAAAAATGCTGAAGTCCATGCTGCTTGGCGTAAACGGGGAATTAGGGGATTCAATAGGGCCACGAAGACAAAAGAAGGCAAAAAAATCCCTATCGTGGCGATCAAAGCTCCAGGCAAACCAGCGATTATGTACCCTACAAACGTAGCGGTAGAAAGTACAGGCCCTGGAGTAAATTGGCCCATGGCGACGGCATCCAGCAATTGCTGTCTAGTCAGCCATCCGTAATCGCTGACTAAGCCTGTTTCTAAAAAAGCAACCAATACATAACCACTGCCAAAGAGAACGGTTCCCGTTTTAAGAAAGAACCAACCCAGCTTTGTTAGGGAGATCGCCGTGGGCACTAAGGTTCCTGTCGCTTGGGCAATACCCACCGGGAGCAGAGCCCCTAGAACCAATATTTCTAACCTGTTCAGTTTTTCTAGTGTTTTGGGTTTCCATAGCCAAAGGGTTCCGATGGCACTGCCCAAGACGAGCACGAAGACCTCATTCATTCCAAGGAAAAGAGCTGTAATAACGCCTATGCCGAGGATTCCCAATCGCCAATTTTTGAGAGCAGTTTTTCCTAGTTTCCAGACGGCTAACAGAATTACGACAAGAATGGCAGGTTTAATTCCATACAAGACGGATGCCAATGCCGGGGCTGTTTGGAATTCCTGGTAGACCCAAGCGAACCCTAAGGTGATTAGCACCGCAGGCAGAATAAAACAAAGACCTGCCGTAATCAGTCCCATAAGCCCAGCCCTCACATAGCCTACATGCAAAGCCATCTCCGTAGAATTTGGCCCAGGGATCAAGTTCGTAGCCCCCAATAGGTCTAGAAAATACTCACGCGTCATCCATTGACGCCGTTTGACCACTTCGTCTTCTAGCATGGCGATATGGACAGCTGGACCACCAAAACTGGTGCATCCTAGTTTTCCAAAGAGTAGAACTAATTCCCAGAGGCGTTGAGTCATCGGTTGCTTTGTCATAGCAGTCCTGTTTCCGGGATTTTTATGAAGTACTATCCCCTACAATATTCGCTCAGCCGAACTTTTCTGTAGTGTAGTTTTCTCATATTTGTATTGCTCATGCGCAGCCCCCATCTTTAACAAAAATGAGATACAGCAGTAGCTAGAGAGGGTTTTTTATGGAGAATCGAAAGTGTTACTTTCCTGAGAAAAATGTAAATAAATGCAACAATACTGGAGAATTTATTAGGAAATGTTGCAATCGCTTGTCAGACTTGCTAGGTTGCGCATACCTCCTCACGCGCTAACTACTTCTTCTCAGGAGGATTCATTGTGACGATCTCGATATTTCTAGTACCAGCAGTTTTGCTCCTGGGCTGGTTGTTCGCTTCGCTCTTTGGTAGCTGGGCTTTTTTTGCCGGTGAACAATCCACACCTACGGATTGAACGTTTCCAGGCTAGACATATGAATGCCTAGCCTGGAGTATTCACCAACCTGTGAATTCCAAATTATGCCTGAACCTAAAAAAACAGGGGCATAGTTAAAATGAATCAGGGCCACACTTTTGGTGAAGCCAGAAAAACTAGAATCCCTGATAGCTATGGCACAAGTGTTACTATGCATCCTGGCATCTTGAACTAGGCCTCTTACCTGGAGCAACCTATGGCAACGAAAAAATCGGCAGGCTTTCAAACAGTCTACCAACTCAAAATCACCCTTAAAGACATTCGACCCCCTATTTGGAGAAGGGTAATTGTTAAGAGTTCTACGACGCTCCAACAGTTACATCTGATTGTGCAAGAGGCGATGGGCTGGCAAAACTATCATATGCATCAGTTTTCAATTGCAGGTATGGTCAACCAGAACCAGATTATGA
>CASBPW010000258.1 GCA_949127685.1 Candidatus Sivonenia alaskensis PMM_0068
ACACCTCTATTTTCAGCGGGGCTTTTATGCTCTGTCCCTTATACAACAAGCTTCTTAGGCAGGTTGTCACCCGTTAAGGGCGCGGACTAAAGAGCTAATATGTTGCTTTTGACAATGAGTAGCTATGTCGGGGCGATGGGCGGCAAGCTGCGCTTGATTGCAGAATTTCCGAACCGTCGTCCTTATTTGGTCAAGCTTGGCGATCTGAGCGATGAGGTTTCTAAGCCTCCTCAGCGCAAGTACTCAAAGGCGGAGGACGTCGGGTAAACTTAGCCATGATCGATTTAGCTCCCATAAATAGTTACCCAAACATGACCTCTACAACTGTAGGCAAGTCCCTATTGACACTCTCTACCAGTGCCTGCGCTGAAGAAGGAACTACTAAAACGGGAATTCCCAAGCTCTGAGCCAACGTATCCACCGTCATACTATCCAAAAATTCTCTGCCATCTTTCAGCGTTAAGGCTGGCAATAAAAGAGCATCTCCCAAATCACGATCTTTCAGGCCTTGGAGAATATCGTGACCTGTCAAAAGACCCGTAACACTAACTTGCTGTCCCCAAAATAAACTGGGGATTGCTGCTAGAGAAACCGTTAATCCTTCGACTTGGTTAAATCGTTCGGCGATCGGAGCAAAAGCTTCTTTAACAGCGTTGCCAACAACCCAGGTATAGTGACGCTTTTTAGAAAGTGATTTTGGTAAGGCAGTACTTGCGGTTTGGAACTCATGCACAAACTTACGCAGTGAACCAACTCCATTTCCTAGTTGGGGAAAATCTTCGTAGTGTTTCCGAAGAGGCAAGGGACGACCGGCCAACAAAAACCATTCATCAGAAAGCCAGGAGAAAGAGGTACCGAGCTGTTTCTTATAGCGTTTCTGGTATGGAAGCACTTGCTCGATAATTTCTTCAGCCTTCGCTTTGGTGACGGGGACCATATCATCATCGGCGGGACGATATTGGGTTAGACCAATCGGGACTACCGCCGCTGAGCGCACTGTCGGATAAAAAGAAGCCAAATCCGTCAGCGTGCGGTCTAACTGTTCACCATCATTCAGCCCCGGACAGAGAACAATCTGAGCATGAATCTCCAAACCATGCTTCTGAAACCAGGCCAACTGTTCCATCAACAGGCGTCCCCTGGGATTTTTCAACAATTTGGCTCTGAGGTCCGGCTCCGTGGCATGAACGGAAACATAGAGCGGAGACAAGCGCATCTGAGCAATGCGTTCAAATTCTTGAGGCGGAAGATTCGTCAAGGTCAGATAGGAACCATAGAGGAAACTTAAGCGATAGTCATCATCTTTGAGATAGAGCGTTCCCCTCAATCCTTCTGGTTGCTGGTCGATGAAGCAAAAAGAACAGCCGTTATTGCATTGAATCAGACCATCGAAAAGCGCCGAATCAAATTCAAGGCCCAAATCTTCGTCATACTCTTTTTCCAGTTCTACCTGATGACGGACCCCCTCCACATCTTCCACTTCCAGGGTCAAGACATCATCCGCGCAGAGAAATTGGTAATCAATCAAATCACGGGGAGCCTTACCGTTAATCGAAACCAAACGGTCCCCTGGCTCAAATCCCAATTCTTCGGCGATAGAACCTGGAAGCACACGCGTTACTGTGGCAGGCTGGATAGTGGACCGAGTTGACGAAAGCACAGCTTGCTCAAATGTCGCAGCACTCTATCATAATCCGCTCAAGCCCCAGCAATATGGACCACCACCTCGCGGGAACGTCCCTGCGCCCGATGTTCCCAGAGATAAATTCCCTGCCAAACGCCTAAGACCAAGCGTCCATTGCAAATCGGAATATTTTCAGAAGTGTGGGTGAGGGCGGTACGGATGTGCGACGGCATATCATCCGCGCCTTCATCAGCATGACTGTAGCGCCGTTCTTCAGGTACCAAGTCGGCAAAAAAGTCTTCTAAATCCTTCAGAACCCTGGGGTCAGCGTTCTCCTGAATTACCAAACTGGCCGAAGAGTGACAGACAAATAAAGTACACAGCCCGGTGCGGATTCCCGATTGTGACACCACGGCTTCTACGGTCGCCGTAATGTTGTGGAAGGATTTCCCTGCCGTACGGATGTGCAATACGTCCTGGGAATGAATAGTAGTTTCTACACGGTTCATACTTCTCAGAGTAATCCAAAATCAAGGGAGCACGACTAGCCAGAGAGCAGAGTGATACACTTAGAGCGGCATATTCGCTGTGCTGCTGGGTGAACTACCTGGAGAGGTGTCCGAGCGGTTTAAGGAGACAGTCTTGAAAACTGTTGATGGGAAACTATCCGTGGGTTCGAATCCCACCCTCTCCGCCAAAATGTCTAAGGAAGCTATGAGTGAAGTCCTGGGAATAGATTTGGGTGGTACCGCCATCAAAGCCGGTAGGTTTAGCGTTTCTCCCAATCAAGCGCAAGCCACGCCTCAAGAATATGTAACCGTGCCAACCCCCTCACCCGCCACGCCAGAAGCGGTGTTGGAAGCCCTGATCATCACCGCCGAAAAATTAGACCCTGGCGGCAATTTACCCGTAGGGATCGGGGTCCCTGGAGTTGTAGACCCGACCGCCAGAATTGCCCGTACCGCTATTAATCTCAGCAACTGGCATGAAGTGCCTCTGGCAGAATCGATGGAAAAACGCACGGAGCGCACAGTAGTTCTGGGTAATGATGCAAACTGTGCCGGTTTGGGGGAAGCTTGGTTAGGAGCAGGTAGAGGATTTCAAGATCTTTTAGTGCTGACCTTGGGTACTGGCGTCGGTGGAACAATCATTCTCAATGGGCGACTCTTTGTTGGGCATCGGGGAGCAGGCGCTGAACTAGGTCATATTTGCATTAACGAGGAGGGTCCTCCCTGTAACTGCGGAAGCCGAGGATGTTTGGAGCAATACATATCCGCGACCGCGATTCATCGCAGAACTGGCGTTGATCCTAAAGTGCTGGGCGAAAAAGCAGACGGTGGAGACCCCGAAGCCCTCGCTTGGTGGGAGCGCATTGGTTCAGACTTAGGGGTTGGTTTAACCTCCCTTCTCTATACGCTAACCCCCGAAGCCGTGGTAGTGGGCGGTGGTGTGGCTGCTAGTAGTGCCCACTTTTTCCCAAAAGCCTTAGAAGAAGTAGAGAAACGAGTGCTATTCCCCTGCCGTGAGGGTTTTCAACTCCTTTCCGCCCAATTGGGTAATGAAGCAGGAACCGTAGGGGCCGCTCGCTTAGTGCTTGATTTGACCTGATAGTTGACCCTGAAGCCTAGACAGAAGAAATCCCCCTGGATATATTACGGGACAAATAGTACAGGTCTGTATAATCGGGGAACGGTGAGGGTAGAGCGCAGCTGAATCCACTTCAGTTGATTCTCTAGGGCTTGCTCTTGATGACTGTCGACCTAATAGTGCTCCTCTAGAGGCTTGTGACCATGAGGGTAAAGACACCGATAGGCCCATTATTTTTGATCGCTTTCGTTCTGTTGTTCACGGTAGCCTGCGGAGGTGGTGGGCCAGCGTTGTTGTCTGCAGGTGGGCCGCAAGCCGTTCCTGTGAAACTGTCTACCGTGGAATCGAGCACTATTGATGAAACCTCTGAGTACCTGGCTACCCTAAAGTCCAGAAAGTCGGTCACGCTCCAACCCCAAGTGGATGGTCAGGTCGCTAAAATCCTGGTTCAATCGGGGGCGAAGGTGGCTGCGGGAACCCCCCTGATTCAGGTGAACTCGGCGAAGCAAGAAGCAGCCGTCAGTGGTCTTATGGCAGCAGCTGAATCCAATCAGGCAGATTTGGAAAGTGCCAAAGCCACCTTGGTTTCCTATCAGGCGGATCTGCGCTCTAAAATTTCAGACTTAAAGTTTCAGCAGCAACGCTATGACCGCTACTTTAAGCTCCAAAAAGAAGGAGCGATTAGTCAACAGGATCTAGATCAATACCGCAATAATCTCGATACAGCCAGGGCAAATCTCTACGCCCAAAATGCGAAGATCAAGGCACAGCAGGCCTTGATTACCAAAGCCGAAAGAGGCCTTCAGCAATCTCTGGCCAATACGAAAGAGCAAAAAGTTCAGCTCCAATATTACGGAGTTACCGCCCCCTTTGCTGGAACCGTCGGGGATATTCCCGTGAAGGTGGGAGACTACGTTACGACCTCTACGCAGCTGACGACAGTCACCCAGAACCAGCCCCTAGAGGTGAATGTATTGGTTTCGGCGGACAAAGCTTCTGAATTGCGCCCAGGGATGTCCGTAAAATTGCTTGGCCCGCAAGGCCAACCCATCGGCAACAGTCGGGTCTTTTTCATCGCGCCCAATGTTAACAATCAGACACAATCCATTCTGATTAAGTCCCTCTTCGATAATGCGGCAGACCGATTGCGGGCCGATCAACTGGTGCAAGCCAGCGTGGTTTGGGATAGACGTCCTGGTATTTTAATTCCCACTGCCGCGATCTCTCGGGTGGCCGGACAAGATTTTGTCTTTGTAGCCCAAGAGCAATCTTCCAAACTGGTAGCCCGACAAAAACCGATCAAACTGGGCAATATTCAAGGCAACAGCTACCAGGTATTAGAAGGACTCAAGCCTGGGGAAACAATTGTGGTCGCAGGGATTCTAAAGCTCTCGGATGGGGCTCCGATTGTGGCTGAGTCCCCTAAAGAAACGCGGCCTATTTCATCGCTCCCTTAAGACCTTTGTCAGCACACGGGTTCTGATTTCTACGCTCTATGCCCGCGCTCCTTTTTTTACCTGCTCTACCTGTTTACCCGTTCTCCCCAATGCACGACTGCTCCCCAAAATTATGTTTGTAAATTTCTTCATCAAACGACCTATTTTTGCTACCGTCTGCTCCCTGGTGCTCATCCTGATTGGGGCTGTTAGTTTACCGTCTCTGCCCGTTGAGTATTACCCCGATATCACCCCGCCAACCGTTACGGTTAATGCAACCTACCCTGGAGCCAGTGCTGAAGCGGTGGAGGCTGGAGTCACTTCCATTCTGGAACGACAGATCAACGGGGTTGAGGGAATGCAATATATTTCTTCGAGTAGTAGCAGTGGAGCCAGTTCCCTCACCGTCACCTTCAATCAAGGTAAAGACAGAGATATTGCAGCGGTGGATGTGCAGAATCGGGTCTCTTTGGTGCAATCACAGTTGCCCGCCGAGGTAAATCAAACAGGGGTTGCCGTTAGCAAGGGTTCTACTGGAGGATTTGTGCTGGCTATCGGTCTCTATGCCGAGAGGGACCAGTATAGTCCTGCGTTCTTAAGTAACTATGCAGACCTCTATTTAGTGGATCCCCTAAAGCGTTTACCGGGGGTCGGTAGTGTAGAAATCTTTGGAGAGCGCAAGTATGCGATGCGCCTATGGCTGGATCCTAATCGGCTAGCCAGTCGTGGTCTAACGGCTCAGGATGTTGTCGATGCCCTCAAAGAGCAAAATATCCAGGTGGGTGCCGGACAAATTGGGCAGCCGCCCGCCCCTAAGGGTCAGCAATATCAAATCAGTCTGCAGGCCGTAAGCCGACTCAAGAGTGAGAAAGAATTTGCCGATATGGTCCTCAAGTCAGGGGCAGATGGTTCCCTGATCAAGCTGCAGGAGGTGGGGCGCATTGAACTCGGAGCTCAAGACTACAGTACGAATCTGCGTTTTAGCGGTCAGGACGGAGTGGGCTTAGGAGTTTCTCAGCTCACGGGCAGCAACGCTCTAGAAGTATCCAAAGAAG
Source organism: Candidatus Sivonenia alaskensis PMM_0068 (assembly GCA_949127685.1). Taxonomy (GTDB): domain Bacteria; phylum Cyanobacteriota; class Cyanobacteriia; order Gloeobacterales; family PMM-0068; genus Sivonenia; species Sivonenia alaskensis. The sequence continues at coordinate 5,703 of CASBPW010000258.1, forward strand.
TCCAGACTGCTCTGGTTGCATTGAGCAAAAATTTTCCACCAGGCATGAAGTATAAAGTGGCGTTTGACACCACGCTGGCGGTAGAGGAATCGATTCGAGAGGTGGTGATTACTCTTGTGCTGGCCGTTGCGTTGGTCATCTTAGTGATTTTCCTGTTTCTCCAGGACTGGCGCGCTACCCTCATCCCAGCGATTACGATTCCGGTTTCTTTAATCGGAACCTTTGCCTTTATTAAAGTTTTTGGATTTTCGATTAATAGTCTGACCCTCTTTGGCCTGATCCTGGCGACGGGCCTAGTCGTAGATGACGCGATTGTGGTGGTCGAGAATATCACCCGCTCGATTGAAGAAAAGGACATCAGTCCTCGCCAAGCAGCGGTAGAAGCGATGTCTGAAGTCACCGGAGCGGTACTGGCGACTTCTCTAGTCCTGATGGCCGTGTTTATCCCAGTAGCATTTTTCCCAGGGGTGACCGGACGGCTCTACCAACAATTTGCGCTAACCATCGCCTTTTCCATTGCCCTTTCGACGTTTAACGCCTTGACCCTATCCCCTGCTCTATCCGCAGTGCTCCTTCGCCAAGGGCAGCAACCTAATAATCGATTTTTCAACACGATTAATGCAGGAATTGACAAAACACGGGCAGGATACCATCGCTCCTTAGGTTGGCTAACTCGGTTTAAAGGCTTTGTTATTGCTGGTTTTGTGGTCGCCCTAGGATTGACCTACCTCCTCTTTCGGATAGTACCGGGAGGATTTGTTCCCGATGAAGACCAGGGGTACTTTATTACATTTGTCCAGGCCCCCGAAGGAGTTTCCCTGGACTATACCAGCAAGATTTTGCAACAGGTGGAGAAAGACTTGCGTAGCCTTCCAGAAGCTACTGCCACCTTCGCGGTGGGCGGATTTAGCTTTTTCGGCAATGGTCCGAATAAGGGGGTTATCTTTACGACCCTCAAACCTTGGTCTGAACGCGAACGGTCCGTAGAAGCGATTATCGGTCAGGCTATGGGTTCACTTTCACAAATTCCGGGAGCGATTATCTTTGCGGCCAATCCCCCGACGATTAATGTCGGCAGCAGTTTGGGTGGATTTGATTTTCAGGTACAAGACCAGGCTAATAGCGGTTTACAAGAGTTGTCCCAAGCTGCCAATGCAATGGTCCAAAAAGCAAATGCGACCCCAGGATTGTTCCGGGTCAACACTCCTTTTGCCATTAATTCACCACAGCTATTGATTGAAGTAAACCGCAATCGAGCCGTGGCGCTACAGGTGAATTTGCAAGATGTCTTTAATACGTTGCAAATTTATTTGGGGTCATCCTATGTGAATGACTTTAATTTATTTGAACGCACCTATCGCGTCATTGTGCAGGCAGACCAGCAGTTTCGTTCCAATCCGAAGGATATAGGTTTGCTCTATGTGCGTTCAAAACAGAATCAGATGATTCCCTTAAGTAATTTAGTGAAGATAACGCCTACAACAGCGCCCCAGATTATCACCCACTACAACCTGTTCCGTTCCGCTCAAATCACAGGTTCAGCAGCACCAGGCTCCAGCTCTGGTCAAGCTATCCAAGCGATGGAGAAGATAGCTCAAGAAACGCTGCCTAAAGGTATTAATTATTCCTGGACAGGTCTTTCTCTAGAAGAACTGAAGTCGGGTGGTCAAGCCCCTCTCATCTTTGGATTGGGATTAGTCTTTGTCTTTCTGGTCTTGGCTGCTCAATATGAGAGCTTTATAGACCCTTTGATTATCATCATGGCGGTTCCCTTAGCTATTTTGGGAGCGCTTAGCGCACAGTTCCTAAGGGGACTACCCAATGATGTTTACTGTCAGATTGGTCTGGTCATGCTCATCGGGCTTGCCAGTAAAAACGCCATCTTAATCGTGGAATTTGCCAATCAATTGAAGGATAAGGGACTCTCCATTACCGATGCAGCGATCAAAGCTTCAGAAGAACGATTACGCCCGATCCTGATGACAGCACTTTCGTTTATTTTTGGAATTCTGCCTTTGGCTCTTGCAACGGGAGCCGGAGCTGCGGCTCGTCAATCTTTGGGTACCGCTGTCTTGGGAGGTATGATCGTTTCTACGCTCTTGAGTCTATTTATTGTGCCCGTGTTGTACATCGTGATTGGTTCGGTGCGTGAACGTTGGCAAGAGCGCCAATCCAAAAAGTCAACGCTCCGGTTAAAGGTAGAAAACTCTTCTAAGAGGCCGTGATAACTCATACTTGAGATGATTACAGCGAGGAGGGCTTGGGCGAGGAGACGAATAAATCTCCGACGGTAAGTGCGCCAACGACTTTGTTAAGGATAGATTAAGCCATAGCATAGCCTGAAATCTGTCGCAGATAAGGAGGCTGAAACCCAATGACAATATCCTCTTTGGGTATACCTCTCTCAACCAAATCTTGACCAATATCTAATTCAGTATTGTTAATCTGAATCCAGATCTTCTCATTTTTAATATCTAGATGAATTGAACAGCCGTAGATTCTCTCCTTTTTATCCCAGCCGATCGCAACTATCTGGTAATGATCGTGTTCGGTGTCAAACACCGTTTGGATCTCAATATCACCATAAGATGGTTTGTAAGCAGCATATTGCTCAAGCAGCTGCTTGATTAAGGTTCGATAAGTTTGGAGCTTTTCTAGACTTGCCATAAGACGATCACCTCATTTTCAATGTCATAAACGAAGAATTCAATCTGATACTGCTGAATAACCATTCGAGGAAATTCTTTTTGAAAGAATGTTTTGTAGGCGATATCTGGAACAGCAAGAAATAATTTTCGTTCTGAATCTGCCACTTTTAATGCCACACGATAGTTAATGAATTGACCGATTGCTAGATGGAAATCAGCAACGCTTGAGGTGTTGATAAAGCTTTTAATTTCGACAGCGATTTTATTGCCATCTCGTTCGGCAGCGAGTAGTTTTTGTGCGCCAAGATCGATAAAGAAGTCTACGCCACCAACTTTTAGAAAAAGAGGATCGTCGGTAATTTGCCAGCCATCTTTGATCAGGGCAGTTTTGACAACATCATGGAAAAGATCTTTTGCCATTACTCATCTCCTCCACCATCTCTGCCCAGGGGATACTTAATATCGTAGTGGATGATACTCTCCCCGATGGTGGACATTCCCAAGAGCAAAGCCACTAGTCTCGGGTTTAGTTTGGGACCCGCCTATGCCTTGCTGGACATCTTCGTGATTAGAGCCGTGATTGCGTTGTTGCTGATGGTGCCGATCGCTTCAGTGAGAATGTAGTGATATCCTGCTTCTTGTAAATCTTGTTCAGCTATCTGCTGCTGTTGACCGGAACCTGGACAGCCCATTCCAGTATGATGGTCAGTCGTATGTGAATGTGGACCTTTCCCTGCTGGTAGTGACCGGCGGTCGCCTGCAACCCCTATCCTCTATCTCGTCGGTTGAGCCATAAATGTCATTCTTCAACAAACTCGGCATCCAGTCTAAGTTGCTCTCTCTGGTACTACTGGTTAGCCTGCTGTCTATCTTGACGACGGGTCTGGTTAGTTACATCAGTGGTCGAAATTCCATGACCGAGGCAGCTTACAACCAGCTCACTGGCTTGCGCAATGCCAGAGCGCAAGCGATAGGAACGTTATTTAGTACGCTGCAAGAGCACGTCCTGACGATGAGTTATCAATCGATGGTGGTTGACGCGATCAAAGAGTTTAAACCCGCCGTGCAGAAACTAAACGACAGCAAGCTAACCCCGGCTCAGATGCAGCAGCTAAAAAACTACTATGCCAAGGAGTTTATTCCAAAACTAAAGCAGAATGTGGGCGGCAACCCGACGGTGGCGACCTATTTCCCCC
>CASBPW010000259.1 GCA_949127685.1 Candidatus Sivonenia alaskensis PMM_0068
ACAGATTCAGTTGCGGCATAGACATGACGAGTATGGGCATCCGCTTCTGAGTAGACTGCTACCGAGCCAATCCCGAGGCGATCGAGGGTCCGAATAATACGACAGGCGATTTCACCTCGATTAGCAATGAGCACTTTGTCAAACATAGGGCAGGCAATCTCAAAGATAGTGAGCAGGGATCTAACAGGCATCTAAATAGTACTGGTCTTAAAGGGTGAGCAAAGTCCACCCGATCAACGATGAATCATTTTAAGATTCACATTCTAAGCTTCACCCGGCGTATCCCAAATAATCAATTGAATCGGGGTGGGATTGTAGGCATTACACGGGTTATTCATCTGTGGGCAGTTGGAAATGGCGACTAAAGTGTTCATTTCGGCTTGTAGTTCAACAACACTGCCTGGCTCAGAGATTCCATCCACAATTTCTAACGTGCCATCTTTACTTACCGGCACATTCATAAAAAAGTTGATGTTGCTGACAAGATCTCGCTTTCCCATGCCATAAGGCGCAACAGCCATCAAAAAGTTTTCGACACAGGCATGTTGCCAGCGCTTATCGAGACCGAAACGAACTGAATTGCTTTCACAACTACAGGCTCCCCCCGAAGTATCATGCCGTCCGCAGGTATCATGCCGGATCGTCATCATCACGTTCCCGTCATTGGAATAAAGCTTGCTTCCGGTGGTGAGAAAAATATTCCCTTGATTCCGAATCGTATCCGGTGCGCTATAGCGTTCACTGGTATCGTCCGCGTTGTACACCAGAAAATCCACTGCCTGATTGCCCCCCAAATCAACAATCCGCAAAATTTGTCCTTTCTTGATTACCCGTGACCAAGGCTTGCGAGCAGGAAGCACCTGATTGTAGATAGCCGTATCGGGAGTTAGCAAGTGTTCTGTGGCTAAAGCCATGGTTTTATTCTCCTGTTAAATATAGAATATGAATCCAGTTAGTTGCTTGTCTGAACTTTAGACAAACAGAGCATCGGTATTTTGGAAACCACGAATCGCTTCCGGATTTCCCGTTCTGCACAAATCATCGGCGGCAGGAGCCGGAGAATTCCAGACCACAACTCGGATGGGAGTAGGCTCGTAGGTTGGCTTTGGATCGAGGACGTGGGGACAGTTGGAAAGCACTACCAACACATTCATTTCGGCTCTGAGATCAATAAAGTCTCCTGGTTTGGAGGCCCCTTCAACCCATGTCAAATCGCCCTCTTTCTCCACGACAACCTGTGAGAATAAATTGAGATTGGGGAAAATATCTTTCTTACCCATATTCCGTTTAGCTAAGGCCAGCATGAAGTTATCACGGGAATTTTTCCAATCTCCTTCCCCATACTTGGCGCTATTGGTTGCTACATTACTGCATCCAGTCAGCGTGTCATGATGACCACCAGTATCTTCTGTAATAGAGCATAGAACCCGCCCCATGTCGGAATACAGCACCATCCCTTTTTTCAAGAAGGCATTGAACTGGATTTTAGCGGTATCAGCAGCGTTGTAGCGTTCTATGACGTTATCGGCGTTGTAGCAAAGTAGGGAAACCCCTCTGGAACCCTCTAGGTCGATAATCCGCAAGGTAGTGCCTCGTTTGATGACGCGAGACCAATAGCTACCCCCTGGAATCACCTCATCCCAGGTAATCACCGCCGGATCAATATCAAGCATTTTTGTAGATTTCATAGACATGGCGTTCTCCTCTATCTCAAAGATGACATCACGTTTGTGTTAGCTCTTCCTTGGCTTCAATAACAAAAGCCCAGGCAGCCCCAACAGTAAGCACTTACTGTACAGCTCTCCCGGGCTTTTCTCCCGCCGTGTGACCAACCCAGACCCGTAAACCTTGCAATTTGAGGGAATCTGTATCTTGGCTGCTTCTCTCGGACCAGGCGTCTCTTGGCAGCGCAAGCAGACCGGAACCCTAGAAGCGGATTTCTATATGATGTTATCCTCGCGCAAGGATAGCACCTTTGCTTTTGTAGTTCAATTATTGTTGAATTGCTATAGCCATAAGTCAACGATAACGGGAAGGAAACGCTCGCAGCCAGACTCCACGGACACCTCTTTTCCTGCAAACTTGCCAGGATGGCTGCATTGGCTCGATCACTGTCCCAGTACGAATACCTGGGCACTTGCCCACCTGTCACAGCTAGAGCACGGTGCCGTCATATTTACCCGACGACAAACGGCTGGGCGAGGACAGCGAGGACGCACTTGGCAGGCCCCATCGGGAGTATTGACCTTCAGTATGGTGTTAGAGAAAATACCCCTTGAACAGTTACCTGGGTTAAGTTTGGTGGCTGGTTTAGCGGTAATTTATGCCATTGAAGATCTCATTCCCGATGTGCAGGGAAGGTTAAGCATAAAATGGCCAAATGACATTCTATTTGAGGGAAGGAAGCTGGCTGGTATTTTATGCGAGAGTGTGGTTAATAGTGCCGCAGCAGAAGGAAAGGTTGTGGTAGGAATTGGCTTGAATCGCTTTGTTGATTTCACTCAGACTCTTCCAGAACCGCAACTGATCAGAACCGCCATTAGTTTGCATCAGATGGCAATTCGAGTCCCCGATGAATTTTCATTACTCCAGCAAATGCGTCACTATTTGTTGCAAACCGCAGGACTG
>CASBPW010000260.1 GCA_949127685.1 Candidatus Sivonenia alaskensis PMM_0068
GATAACTTTTTGCCTTTGGGATAGATCACATGCCAAGAGCGACGGATTGGAAAACCTTCTACATCCAGAATGGCCAGTTGACCTGTTGTTCCTTCTAGGGCGAGTGCATGTTGCGACAGAACGGAAATACCCAAGCCTCCAACCACAGCTTGTTTTATCGCTTCACTACTCCCTAATTCCATTTTGACCTTGAGAGTAATTCCGTGCTGATCGAAAAAATGTTGTACCATCATTCGGGTACCTGAGCCTGGTTCACGCATCAGAAAACGCTCTTCCTTAAGTCGCTCCAAGGGAATATTTTTTTCACCAACCAGGGGATGATGACGTTCTGCCAGCACAACCAGGGCATCGTTTAAGAAGGGATGTAATTCTGCCTCAAGACTTTCCGGGGGCTGACCGAGGATATAGAGATCATCAGCATTGTCAGCAAAGCGTTCAAGCACCCGTCCCCGATTAGCGACCTTAAGTGATACATCAATATCTGGATAACGGTGACAAAAAGGACCCAGCAAGCGGGGAGCAAAATACTTCGCTGTGGTGACCACCGCTAGGTTGAGACTGCCTTTCTTCATGCCTTTCATATCCGCTACGGTCATTTCGAACTGGGACATACTGCTAAAAATTTTTTCACAGGTCGCCAGCAGTTCCTGCCCCGCATTCGTGAGGTGGAGACGTTTTCCAATCTGTTCAAACAAGGGCAAACCGACTGCTTTGCTCAGTTGCTTAATCTGCATGGAGACGGTCGGTTGCGTCAGGAACAAGTCTTCTGCCGCACGGGTGAAGCTGCAATGTCGCGCAGCAACCTGAAACACCTGCAGTTGATGAAGCGTGGCGTTTTTCAAGGGAATTGCTCCTTGCTCATATAGAGTTAGATCTATCTTTTTCTTAATATATATCAATTTTTATCAATCTTGCTCAACCATAGGAACGGAACTCTTCCTCCAAGGTCGGCATCTGTATCTCTTCTCCGGCTAGTTCCTCCAGCTCCCCTACCTGGGCTTTGAGCCTTGTGAGCCGTTCTTGGAGTAGTTCTTTAATCGATTCCGGTCTAGCATTTACGCAATGCTTGCAGGCTTCACCGCAGTAAATACCTCGGCCGTTGTAGACCACCGCGATCACAAATTTTCCTTTTGTCTTGATGGGCGTGGATCTGGCCCCACAGAGCACACACAAGACGGGGGCTTGGCCAGCATAAATTATGGGTTCCCATACAATTTTCACGGGCGCCTCCAGGACCGGCATTGCCTTTCAGATATAGCAAACTTAATGGGCAATGGTTGAATTATCGGCATCAAAATCATTAATCAAGTCAAAGCATAGAGTTTTTACTATCATTACAATTGGTAACATCTACTTTTATCTATAGCTTCTCCAGTCTATTATCTATTCTTAATAGTCAAGTCTTTAAGATTACTTGCTCACAGGTAAAGCTTTTATTGATTTGCCGTACCATCTCTAAAAGTGTGCAATAACTCTGGGGTATCCGTGATTACTCAATCCCTCATCCAGACCATTTGGTGGATTCCTCTCTATGGATTAATCGGCGCTGTTGCCGCACTGCCGTGGTTTCCAGGAGTGATTCATCGCACGGGGCCTAGACCTGCTGCGTACATCAACCTCTTGATGACTTCTTGCGCCTTCCTCCATAGCCTAGTAATTCTTCAAGCTATCTGGGATCAGCCCGTACAGGAGCTATCTCTGCCTTGGCTAAAGGTCGCCAATTTAGACCTGAGTTTTCCTATAGAAATCTCCTCTGTTACCTTAGGGGCCGCAGTGCTAATTACCGGTTTGAATCTATTGGCCCAGATCTATGCTCTTGGCTATATGGAGATGGATTGGGGTTGGGCCCGTTTCTATGGACTGATGGGATTTTTTGAAGCGGGCTTGTGTGCTTTGGTTCTTTGCAATTCCTTATTTTTCACCTATTTCATTCTCGAAATTCTGACCTTAGGCACCTATCTCTTAGTGGGCTTTTGGTTCAATCAAACTTTAGTGGTTACCGGAGCACGGGATGCCTTTCTCACCAAACGGGTCGGCGACCTCTTGTTGATGATGGGTGTCATCGCCATCTGGCCTTTAGCGGGAACCTTTAACTATACGGAATTGGCGCAATGGGCCACGACAGCCAACCTAGACCCGACGACCGCTACGCTACTGGGGCTTGCCTTGATGGCCGGGCCGGTAGGAAAGTGTGCTCAATTTCCCCTACATCTTTGGCTAGATGAAGCGATGGAAGGTCCGATTCCTTCAACCATCCTCCGCAACTCCTTAATTGTGGCGGTGGGCGCTTGGGTCCTGGTCAAGCTTTATCCTATTCTTGCCCTCTCTCCTGTCACCTTAGCGACCATAGTCGCCGTGGGTGCGATCACAGCGGTGGGCGGTTCTCTGGTTGCCATCGCTCAAATTGATATCAAACGGACCCTTTCCTACTTGGTCAGTGCCTACATGGGCCTTGTATTTATTGCAGTAGGGGCGGGACAACTGGAAGCCGCGCTCCTCTTGGTTTTGACCCATGCGGTATCCATGGCCCTCTTGGTGATGAGTGTCGGGGCTGTGATCTGGAATAGTGTCACCCAAGACGTCAGCCAATATGGAGGGCTTTGGTCCCGCCGTCCTGCCTCTGGCTTGGCTTTTCTGGTGGGCATAGGAGGGTTGATCGCACTTCCGCCCCTGGGAAATTTCTGGGCTTTCCTGGAGTTAGCGGATGGACTTTGGGAAACCCAACCCTGGTTAATCGGACTCTTGCTCTTCGTGAACGGATTGGTCGCTTTTGGCTTGGGCCGGGTTTTTGGTCTTGTGTTTAGCGGAACCCCCAAACCAATGACCGA
>CASBPW010000261.1 GCA_949127685.1 Candidatus Sivonenia alaskensis PMM_0068
AGGGAGTATATCCAAGACAAACGTCGGGGCAGTATAGACAACTTGGAAGAAGCTAAAAAACTGACCGCTAAATACCAAGCTGAGCTAGGAGAGACGCGCCAGCAGGCTCGTGATGTTGTCGCTAAAGCAGAGGCAGAAGCTAAAGCTAGCGGAGCCGAGGTTTTGGCAAAAGCCCAGCAAGAAGCGAAGGCACGCATGGCCCAAGCTGCTCAAGAGGTGGAACGCCAACGTCAAGAAGCACTCAAGTCGCTTGAGGGTGAAGTTTCTGTTTTGAGCCGTCAGATCGCCGAAAAATTGCTCAGCACTGCTGGGCGCAATGGGCAGCCATAGGAGGATGCAATGAATTTGGCCTGGCCTATACTTTTGGGGGAAGGGGGATCGTATGGTCTCAACTTCGATATTTTCAAACTCAACCTGATCAACTTCGTTATTGTTCTTGCTTTCCTTATTTATGCGGGCAAAGGCTTCCTCGGAAAAGTTCTAGGAGAGCGTAAAGCGCAAATTGTAGAGGAAATCAGAACCGCTGAAGAAGCAAAAGCTGCGGCGGAGAAGGAGCTTGCTGAGGCGAAACGGAACTTGGCCCAAGCCCAGCAGGAGGCTCAACAGGTTTTGGCTAGAGGGCAAGAAAATGCTCAGCAGATCCGGGCAAAGATTCTAGCAGATACTGAAAAGGAAGCAGTACGGCTCCAAGAATCTGCGCTGAAAGATATTGACGGGGAGCGTCAACGGGTAGTTAATCAGTTGAGAGCAAAATTAGTGGCCGATTCCTTAGCTATGGCCGAACAGCAACTTCCCTCTCAACTAACGGAAGACACCCAGCGTCGTCTTCTGGACCAAAGTATCAACCTTCTAGGTTAGGAGTAGCGTTCTTGTGTCTACCAAGCTGAGCGAACAAATTAGTGAGCGTTATGCCGGGGCATTTTTGGACTTAGGTAAATCGCAGAGTCTCGTGGACCAACTCGGTGAGGATGCCACCCTGATCCTGGCAGTGCTCGCTCAGACTCCTGAGTTTCTGGGGTTTCTACAAAGTCCCGTCCTCAAAGCTGAAGTCAAAAAATCTGCTCTAGTAGCGGCTTTTAAGGATAAAGTTCATCCTTTTACCTTGAACTTTCTGCAAATTTTGGTAGACCGCAGGCGCATCTTCTATATGGATGCTATTCTCCAACGCTATCTAGACCTACTCCGAGAATATCGCAAAATTACCTTGGCAGAAGTTACTTCAGCGGCAGCGCTTACGCCTGCACAAGAGCAATCCATCCGTGAGCGCGTGATCAAAATGACAGGCTCCAGCAATGTCGAACTCAATATCAAGGTTGACCCCCGATTACTCGGTGGCATGATTGTCCGTGTAGGCGACAAGGTCATTGATGCTAGTCTGAAAGGCCAACTGCGTAAGCTCGCACTCCAGCTCACTTAGCTAAATCAAACCATCCGTTAGGTTGTTATGGCAGGGCTAATCGTCATCTGTGGGCCTACCGCTACAGGAAAGACAGCCTTAGCCGTTTATTTAGCAACAATCTTTAAGGCCCCGGTACTCTCTGCGGATTCTCGCCAAGTGTATCGGGGTTTTGATATTGGCACGGCGAAGCCAACTCCAGAAGAACAAGCGAGTATTCCGCACTATCTCATCGATATCGCTGATCCCAGCGAAACGTATACCGTTGCTCGATTCCAACAGGAAGCAAACTCGCTGATTCGCACTTTTCATCAGCAGGGCATTACCCCTATTTTGGCAGGTGGAACAGGTCTATATATCCAATCCGTGACCGAGGGCTTAATCATCCCTGCAGTCGCTCCTGACCCAGTCTTTAGAGAACTTTTGGGCTCAAAATCTTTAGAAGAATTGCGGGCAGAACTCCTATCGAAAGACCCCGAAGCCGCCCGAAGAATTCATCCCCATGACCGTTTGCGTACTGGTCGGGCGTTGGAAGTTTTGTACAGCACAGGAGAAACATTAAGCAGCCAACAAGGACGGAATCCTCCGAGCTATCCGATTATTTATTTAGGCTTAGACACACCCGACCGCGCTTTTTTAAGGCAGAGAATTGAATTACGTACTCAGGCTATGCTGGAAAAGGGACTCCTGGATGAAATTCAATCCATAGAACAACAATATGGCCAAGATTTACCTCTTTTAGAAACCCTTGGCTATCGAGAATTTAGACAGTATTTGGGTCAAAAGTGTTCGCTTGAAGAAGCCATCGAACAGACAGTTCTGCGTACACGTCAATTTGCTAAACGACAAACCACTTGGTTTAAAGCCAATCCCCATATCCTATGGCTTGATATTGCACACTATACTTTTAAACAGTTAGCAGATGAGGCAGAACGGTCCATCTCCCCATGGCTGCTTCCCTAGTCCTGCTTTGTTAACAGCTTTAGGCTATTCTATTTTTTGGAAAAGTCAGGCTGGTCAACCTGCACTTTTTCTGAAAATCCTTTGGCTTGGAAATTAGTTAAAGAAAAGGGCAATTTAGTATCTGCAGCTGCATCAAATTGCATAACAAAACTATTTTTTCCAGGCTTTACTTCTGCTAAAGTCCCTATCCTTCTGCGGGTTAACACAACCGTGCCATTGGCATCAGAAATTCTGCCAAAAATATCTACATTTTTAGCAGAATTTTCGCCATTGTAGTCAGTGGTACCCGTAAGAAAAAAGCATTTTCCTTCTCGATTCGCACGGTCATTGGTGCTGACTAGAACCTTATTTTTTTCGGTGCCGGGAGGACATTCTTTTACGGTAAGGTCTTTCAATTCAATGACTATTTTTGTGCTACTCGTGCATCCCCATAGAACAAGTGGAAGGCATAAAATCATTGAAGATGCGGAAAATAATTTTTTCATGAATATTTTAATGTCACCGCTTTAGATTGTACGTCGAGGAGAGGGCTTGTACTATGACGTATTAGTTAGTAGGAGTTGATCATGGTTAAAGTACTGGTACCTTTGTTCACTGGATTTGAAGAAATTGAGGCCATTACCATCATCGACATCCTCCGACGAGCTGGGGTGGAAGTTGTCACCGCCGGGTTAAGCCCAAATCCAGTAATGGGAGCCCATGGCATTCCGGTGTTAGCGGATATAGGCATCGAGGCGGCAGAAGCAGATACTTACACAGGCATCGTGCTTCCTGGAGGAGCAGGGACAGCAACACTCCGTGCCGATCCACGAGTCCGAACTTTAGTCACCAACTTTTATCAACAGGGCAAGACGACCGCTGCCGTGTGTGCAGCGCCTACCGTTCTCTCTGACCTTGGCCTTTTAAAAGATAAAAAAGCGACCAGTTACCCTTCGGTTCGCGCTTCGATGGTAGTGGGTACCTATCTTGAAGATTCAGTGGTCGTGGATGACGTGATCATTACCAGCAGGGGAGCTGGAACTGCTATGGCTTTTGCGCTGGAGCTTGCTGCCCGTTTTAGCAGCCCTGAGAAGGCTCAAGCGGTAGCCGATGCTGTTCTCGCGGATTATCAACTTATCGCTTGCGGGGCGTAGTCTTTTCGATAAGTTCGAGGTCACTCGCTATAAAACTCACCTGATGAGCCCAGTTTCCGCCCAAGAAAAAGACTCCGATCTTGCCATCAATAATTTTCTGTACTTGCCCCTCAAATCCATAATAAATATTGTCACGATTAATTACTTTGACAGGCATGCCAGGGCGGATATCCATGTTTATTTTCTGTATAAAAAGGGAACTATGTTAAATATACTGTCCAAGCAGTTGGTATTTCAGGATTATTTGTTTTTCATAGGGGTGGACCAGACCATGAAGATTCGTACATTGTTCCTCGCCTGGATGGCCCTAAGTGTTGCGGGGGGAGTAGCCGTTCCAGCATTTGCTGTTGAACGGCTACTCACCAGCGCCTACTGGGATCAAATCCAGCCTAAATCTTTTGAATATCCAGAGCAGGTAATCACTCGCAAGAAAGATATCATCTTTTCTGAACTACTAGAGCCGATGGAAGACCGACTCTACGACAATCCTATTCGGACGCGGGACCTACCTTCTCCGTTCAATACCTCTCTCCAGGGTCAGAGTAGCTATTTTGAAACCACAGGCAACCAGCCTGAATTGGAATTCCGTTAAATACGGTCTCTGCTAGGGAATAATCCGCAATTGGGTAGGGTTTTTCCCTACCTTAATTGTTTTTCTGTCTGAAGCCGTGGAGCTTGCCCCATTAATCACCGTTACTTCACCCCGTCCAGGATGAGTAACATATAAATTCCCTTGAGTATCTAGATCAATCGCATTGATCTGATTCCTAAAAGTAAGGGAAGCTTCAGGGACTAAGTTAAATTTATTGATATCGACCACTGATATTTGGTTCAAGGTCGAATCCCCTAGATATAAACGCCCTGATTTGGCATCTAAAGCTATCGAACTGGGATTGACAGACCTGCCCAAAAAATTCGGATCTTGGAGTGAAAGCTTCTTTTGGACTTGGACGGTTTTACTATCCAAGACGTACAAAGTGGACTTCACGGCAACAAAGAGGCGACCTGTCGCAGCCTCCAAGGCACAAGGGGCAAAAAATGCATTATCTCCCAAGGGTATATTGGCTACTTCTTTGAGACTCCGCGTATCGTAGACCCGAACCAAGCCTTGAGAAGGGTCTGCAATCCACAATCGGAAACGGGATTCATCCAGTGCCAGAGTAGGGCTGAGTAAGTAGGAGTTAGCTGGTCCGAGGTCTATTTTGGATTGGAGCTGCAAGTCTTTGCGATTGAGGACTGTCAATCTGTTGGAGCGCCCATGAACTAAATAGATATACTCTTTGCCAACAACAAAATCAGCAGGGTTAGCAGAAAGCCTTACAGACTTAGCCGCAGAATCCTCCGCACGCTCTAGCACATAAAGATGGTTCCCTGTCCCATCCAAAACAAAAACCTGGGCACTCTCTAGTCTGATTTGGGTGAGCGCCAGCCCAATATCTCTACTTTTGCGCTCCTGCCCTTGATTCAGGTCATACCAGCGCACAAGCGGTGTGTTGGCATCCAAGAAGACCAGTTCAGTAGCTTCCGTGGGAAGAACAAACGAAGTTACCAGCAGGAGACCACATACTGCCAAACAACTTTTGAGAAAGAGGAGCGGCCTGAAATTTCTCTGCGGAAAACTAAGCCCTGGAAGCATCAATTAGCTTCTACCAGAGGTCATAATTCTCTCTTTTACGCGGGTTCTCTTACCTACGCGGTCACGCAGGTAGTAAAGTTTGGCACGACGTACCATCCCTCTACGGGTCACCGTGAGTGAATCGATAGAAGGAGCATGGAGCATGAACACCCGCTCCACACCGATACCTTGAAAAATTTTACGGACTGTAATAGTCCGATTGGTACTACTGCCACGCTCACCAATAATGGTTCCTTCGTAGGCTTGAAGACGCTCCTTGCCTCCTTCTTGAATCCGGACACTAATGCGGACAGTATCGCCCACTCGGAAACTAGGCAAGTCAGTTCGTAAATATTCAGCTTCAATCTCGCGGAGAATTACATCTCCTGATTTCTTTACAGGGGCAGTATTAGCACCCTCTTTTGTTGCAGCGCTCATTGGGCTTGGCTCATAAACACAATCCCTAATCATACGGGAGCCGGGCCCTCCTGACAAGTTGGGATTGTGCGCTACAGCAATTATAAATTTGGATTTGCTGCGCAGTATACAGACATAGAGGCGATCGTTCGGAAGAGGATGAGTCTAAGTTAAGTGGGTGTAAGCACAGCAATGAAAGACATCTTAAACTTTGCGATGCTGATGAGACAATTTCAGCAGGTCATTAGCGGGATTAAGGATCCTCGTAAAGCCAGTCCGAACCA